>CAXNEI010000243.1:0-3002 GCA_964201195.1 Gammaproteobacteria bacterium | reverse complement strand
AAGTTTGACGGAAGTAGAATTGGAAATGTAGTCACTTGCTTTCTGCAGACCATCAGAAACTCTATGCTCTGGAAATGGGCATAGACACCCATCAGGAACCCGTTGTATTTATGCGTGCGGACTGTAATGTCTGTAAAGCAGAAGGCTTTACAGCAAACGCACGCATTCAAGTAGTTGCGGATGGTCGGAGTATTATCGCTACACTGAATGTAGTGAACACTAATGTATTACCGAAAAATCATATAGGTTTTTCTGTAATTGCTTGGCAGCGATTAGATTTACAGCCGAATGATTTAGTCCACGTTCGTCATGCACCGACTCTGACTTCTATGAGTGCAGTGCGGAAAAAAGTTTATGGTCATCAACTCAGCGCGAAAGAATTAACTGCAATTATTGCGGATATTAGTGCACATCGTTATTCCGATATAGAAATTGCGAGTTTCCTCACAGCATGTGCTGGCGATAGATTAAATGAGCAAGAGATTCTTGCCCTCACTCAAGCCATGGTCGCTTGTGGTCAAAAACTCAGTTGGTCTGATCATCAACCGATTTTCGACAAACATTGCATTGGTGGCTTACCTGGCAATCGTGCTACCCCAATCATTATTGCTATTGTTAGTGCCGCTGGATTAATTATTCCAAAAACTTCTTCTCGTGCAATTACTTCTCCGGCTGGTACGGCGGATACCATGGAAGTATTAACGCGAGTGAATTTAACCCTAGAAGAAATGCGTCAAGTGGTGGCTCACACTCATGGCTGTTTAGCTTGGGGTGGCGCAGTGAATTTAAGTCCTGCTGACGATATTATGATTCGTATCGAGCGTACTTTAGATCTTGATAGTGAAGGGCAATTAATTGCTTCTGTGTTGTCAAAAAAAATAGCTGCAGGTTCTACCCATGTATTAATTGATTTGCCGGTTGGTGCTACGGCAAAGGTGAGAACAGAGCAACAAGCGCAGCGTCTCATTCAATTATTTGAACAAGTGGGCGCTGCTTCTGGTCTAGTCGTTCGTTGTGTAATAACAGATGGATCACAAGCGGTCGGTTGGGGTGTGGGTCCAGTAGAAGAAGCCAGAGACGTATTAGCCGTTCTGAAAAATTTACCGGAAGCACCGCAGGATCTGCGTGATCGCGCTTTATTTCTCGCGGCGAATTTATTGTCGATGGCACATAACAAACCTATTGAACAGGCGCGATTGGAAGCTGAGGAGATTCTTTCCTCTCAACGAGCTTGGCAACAATTCAAAATGATTTGCGAAGCGCAAGGTGGATTGAAGCTACCTTTGCCTATAGCTGAATATCAAAAAACTATGACGGCGCAGAAATCCGGCGTGCTTGTCAGTATGGACAATCGCCGCGTTGCTCGATTAGCAAAATTAGCTGGCGCACCTTTCTCTCCAGTGGCTGGTTTGCGTCTAGCAGTAAAAATTGGTGATATTATTCAACAAGACCAAATTTTGCTGACTTTGTTTGCTGCTAGCAAAGGTGAATTAGCTTATGCTGAGGCTTATTATTCAAGTCATTTGGATATGCTGCTGATTCAGTGATTATGTAGCCCTGAAGGGGCGAGATATATTAGACGATTTAGTTTTTTGATTTTGTCACGCCCTTACAGGGCTAAAAATTATAGGGTTTATTTTCTAACCCTAGGGCGTTGCCCTAGGCTAGTATATATAACCCCTTCGGGGTATTTATGCTTACACTTTTCAATTTAGATCCACTGCATCCTTTATTCCATTCTCTCTGCCAAGCGCTCAACGCAGAAGCAGGTATTTTAACGCAACGCCAATTTCCTGATGATGAAAGCTATCTGCGCATTGAGCAGGATGTTGCGCAGCAGGATATTTTTATTCTTGCCACTCTAGATCGTCCCAATGAGAAATTTCTCCCGCTAATTTTTTTAGCAGATACGTTAAAAGAGCTCGGTGCGAAATCAGTCAGTGTAATTGCACCCTATTTAAGTTATATGCGGCAAGATTGTCGGTTTCATGCTGGCGAAGCAATAACATCACGCAGTTTTGCTCAGTCTTTATCGCGGCATATTGATGGTTTAATTACAGTCGATCCGCACTTGCATCGTTATCATAATCTCAATGAAATTTATTCAGTGCCAGCGATTGCGGTGAGCGCTGAAGCTGTACTTGCCGAACGATTAACGGGTTATGGCAAAAATACGGTGTTGGTCGGCCCCGATGCAGAAAGTGCGCAATGGTTGCAGCGTTTGTCTGAATATAGTGGTTTGCCCTATGTGGTGGGTGAAAAGCAACGCTTAGGTGATAGGTCGGTGAAAATTGTTTTGCCCGACATGAGCGCCTATCAAAATTATACGGCGGTAATGATGGATGACGTGGTGTCGTCTGGACAAACTTTATTGCAGTGTTTAGCTGAGTTGCGCAAGCAAGGTATTCAAACGGTAGATTGTTTGGCGGTTCACGGAATTTTTGTTGATCAAGTGGATGAACAATTAAAGCAGCAGGGTTTGCGCCAGTTAATTACGACTAACTCCATTGGCCATCCTTCTAACGGCGTGGATTTAACGCCTGTGTTAAAAGAAGCTGTAATGGAATTGCAGGAGCTCATGTATGGACGCATTGCTTGATGCAGAGCTCACCGAGCTACAGATTAAAAAGCTCTATCAAAAAGCCGTTCAATTATTGGCGCGTAGAGAGTGGGGCCGCAAAGAGCTTGCTCATCGGCTGGATAAATATCAACCAGATGTAAGCCGATTAATTGAACAAGTTCTTGATCGTCTCACTGAACAAGGCTATCTGAGTGAGCTTCGTTTTCTCACATCCTATGTTAATATGCGCCGGCAAAAAGGTTTTGGTCCCTTGCGAATTATGCTTGAGTTGAAACAACGGGGTATTCCTGAGTCTCAAATCGCCGAATCGGTGGAATCTAATGCTCAACACTGGAGCGAATTAGCTCAGCGTTTGGCAGCGAAAAAACAGCAGCAAGCGAAAACGCCAATCCAGCAAATGCGATTTTTATTAAGCCGAGGC
>CAXNEI010000242.1:0-3006 GCA_964201195.1 Gammaproteobacteria bacterium | reverse complement strand
TTGCAAATAGATGCTACCGGCCAGCTGGTAACGTCAAACGGTTCGGTTATTCAGCCGGCGATTAGTATTCCTACCGGCACATCACACATCACCATTGGCCGCGATGGTACGGTTTCAACCACAGATGCTAACGGCGCTACCAGCCAAATTGGCCAATTACAACTGGCGGATTTTGCTAACTCTGCGGGGCTACAAGCGGTGGGCGATAATTTATTTAGATCTACTGTGGCCAGTGGCGAGCCGACTACTGCAGCGCCTGGTGCCAGCGGTATGGGCAGTACTATTCAAGGTTCTATTGAAAATTCTAATGTGAATGTGGTGGAAGAATTAGTCGATATGATTTCCACTCAGCGCGCCTATGAAATGAATTCAAAAGTGATTTCTGCGGTGGATGAAATGCTGAAGTTTGCGGTGCAAAATAATTGATGAATAGATGCAGGAAATTATGATGAACAAATTAGTGGTGAGTTTTTTAATATTCGTTTGTTTAACAGGTTGTAGTCATCATCGGAAAAAGCATTCGATGGCAGAGGCAGAAATTACCACAGCAGCGGTGAATCTCCAAGCCATGACTGAGTCTGCTCCGGTAAATAACGGCACCATTTATCAAGAGAGTTCGGCTACACCGCTATGGGAAGATCAGCGAGCAAGACGAGTAGGCGATATTCTTACCGTGGTATTACAGGAAAGCACTAGTTCAAGTAAAACTTCAAAAAGTGGCATTAATAAAAACACTTCTGTGGAGTTGCCTGCACCCGTTTTATTAGGTGGCGCGCAAAAACTGGCGACTAATTTTAGTGGCCAAAACAGTTTTAAGGGTGACAGCCAAGCGGATCAAAGTAACCGATTAACGGGTTTGGTCACTGTGACCATCATCAAAGTATTGAGTAATGGTGCGCTGATGATTCAGGGGGAAAAGCATATTACTTTGACGAGAGGTGAAGAAGTGATTCGGATTAAAGGGGTAGTGCGGCCGGCGGATATCACGACGGATAACACGGTATTGTCAAGTAAAGTGGCTGATTCACGAATTACCTATTCAGGAACTGGGGAATTTGCCGATGCTAATCATGTAGGCTGGTTGACTCGCGTATTTAATAGTCCCTTCTGGCCCTTCTAATTAAAGGTTACCTCATGCGTGCTCAGTTACCGACTCAAAAAATTTATTGGATACTGGCTTGCATTGTGCTTTGCCTGCATTCAATCGCCGGTCATGCTGAACGATTAAAAGATTTAACGACGTTACAAGGCGTTAGATCTAATCAATTGGTGGGATATGGTTTAGTCGTAGGTTTAGACGGCACCGGCGATCAAACCAACCAAACGCCTTTTACCATTCAAACCTTTAAAAATATGATGGCGCAATTTGGCATTGTGCTACCGGAAGGCATTAATCCTACCTTAAAAAATGTTGCCGCTGTTTCTATTTCTGCGAGCTTGCCTGCCTTTGCTAAGCCAGGACAAGCGCTGGATATTACGGTTTCATCGATTGGTAATGCGAAAAGTTTACGCGGTGGTAATTTATTAATGACACCGCTGAAAGGCGCTGATGGTCATGTCTATGCTATTGCGCAAGGTAATTTAGTGGTGAACGGATTTGGTGGAGAAGGTAAAGATGGTTCAAAAGTTTCAGTGAATGCACAAAGTGTGGGTCGTATTCCTAATGGTGCAACCATTGAAAGAAGTGTGGCGACTTCTTTTGATAGTGAACCCTTTGTCATATTTAATTTAAATCAATCGGATTTCACCACCGCAAAAGAAGTAGAAGAAAAAATTAATGAATTTATGGGTGGTAGAGGCGCAGAAGCCTTAGATGCAACCTCCATTAAAGTAGCCACGCCAGGCCAAGCAGCGCAAAAAGTTGAATTTATTTCTGCGTTAGAAAATCTCGACATAAAACCTGCGGAAGGCGTTGCAAAAGTCATTGTGAATTCACGCACGGGGACCATTGTGATTGGCAAAAATGTGCGGCTCACGCCAGCAGCAGTCAGTCATGGCAATTTAGTAGTGACTATTGCAGAAACTGCATTGGTTAGCCAGCCAGCGCCCTTATCGAAAGGTCAAACCACTGTGGTGCCGAGTTCTTCAGTGGATGTTAAACAAGAAAGTAATCGTATGTTTTTATTTAATGCCGGAGTTACCTTGGGCGATATGGTTCGGGCCATTAATCAAGTGGGTGCTGCACCTGGTGATTTGGTCGCTATTTTAGAAGCGTTAAAAGAAGCCGGTGCGCTCAGTGCGCAATTAATTATTATTTAATATTCATTGAGTAGATAGTATGTTGAGCGCCACTGAAAAAAGCATTGATACGGCTAAATCTTATTTAGATTTTTCTGGTTTAAATGAATTAAAGCGTCATGCAGATCAGCAGGACCCTAAACAATTGAAAGCAGTAGCTCAACAATTTGAAAGTATTTTCATGAATATGATGTTGAAGAGTATGCGACAAGCGAATGCGGTGTTTGATAAAGATAATTTATTAGACAGTCAGCAATCGCAATTTTATCAAGAGCTGTTTGATCATCAAATTAGTGTGGACATGAGTAAAACTCACGGCATAGGTTTAGCGGATATGATAGTGAAACAGCTTTCTCGATCTTCATCCGTGAAATAAAAGGTAGAGAGATAAGCAATGACAGATTTACTCAGTATCGGTGTTTCAGCTTTGTTAGCCAACCAAGTGGGCTTAGCCAGTGTTGGACAAAATATTGCGAATGCCAATAATGAAAATTATAGCCGGCAAGAAACTATTTTTTCTGCATTAGGATCCGAGTCGGGTAGCTTTTTTTCCGGCCAAGGTGTATTAGCGCAAGGTTCACGTCGGCTCTATGATGGGTATTTAGTGAATCAATTAAGATATTCCACCAGTCAATTAACTGAATCACAGGCACTGAATAACTATACGACGGATTTAGGTAATTTAATTGGTGATACAACCACGGGTTTATCGAATCAAATACAAGATTTTTTTAATGCCTTTCAAGAGGCGAGCAGTAATGCTTCATC
>CAXNEI010000241.1:0-3016 GCA_964201195.1 Gammaproteobacteria bacterium | reverse complement strand
TATTTTCTACAGGGAAAATAGATTATGCAACTTTGCTCAACTTCATATGAGGATGCAAACCAGCTCGTGCGGCTAATCTAATCAATAAATCAATACTAAATGCACTCAATTTACCCCGCGCAATATCAGAAACTCGAGCTTGAGAAACTCCTAATATTTGAGCAGCCGCGGTTTGCGTTAATCCAGACGCATCAAACCACTCTTGTAAACCATTCATCAACATGGAGCGCATTTCCATACTCACCGCTTCTTCTGGAAACAAATCAGCAAGCGCGCTTTTTCCTGCAGATGTTACATGACCGATTTTCTTTCTACTGGTTTTTTTGCTTTCAATTTTTTTGCTCGCAATTTTTTTACTCATAATAGGGATTACCTTTCAATAGTTTTGAATCGAGTCTGCGCAAGCTCTACATCTTGTTGACGAGTCTTTTGCGTCTTCTTCTGAAAAGCATGCAGCACATGAATGCGACCAGCAAAATGCGTAACGTAGATTATGCGAAATGCACCGCCGGCTTCACGAATACGAATCTCTCTTACCCCTGCGCCAATCGTTGATATAGGCTTCCAATCATCTGGATCTTTGCCGCGCTGTAATTTATCTAACTGATACCCAGCATCCTGCCGCGCATCACGGGGAAATGCTTTGAGAGCTTCGTAGCTGTTACCATGCCAAAAGATATCCTTCATTTCTTGGATTATGATAGAAGATAATGAATTATGCAAGATTTAGCATAAATAATTTTCTCCCCCACGCCACCAACACTGCCACTCCCGCCAACACCCAAACAATTAACGGGCCGGAGGGTAAATCAAATAGACTGGAAAATAATAAACCCAAAGCATAACCTAAAATACCCACCAAATAACCAATCCATAAAGCTTTTGAATTTTTTATATGCCGCACAGCTAACGCCGGTAAAATTAAACTAGCGAAAACTAAATACACACCAATTAATTGCACCGATGCGGTAACAGCCAAAGAGAAACTGACATAGAAAACCCAACGGCCTAATGATTTAGCAAAGAATAGCAAAGCTAAAACTACTGCATATAAAACAGCAACGGGAATTAATTGGGTATAACTGACCCAAAGAATTTGGCCCGCCAATAATTCTTGCATTTGCTCGGCACCGTGGGGATTATGCGCCAAGAATAAAATACTCGCAGTAGCAGCCAAAACAAAGGTGGCGCCGATTAAGGCTTCTTGAATATCGGGCCAAAAGCGTTCGCACACCTGCAAGCCAGCAGCGCCAGTTAACGCGCTCAGCACAGCAATAGATTGCACCCAGATATTGGATAGTTCAGCATTTATTAATAACGCAGCCAATACACCTAATGCGGCAATTTGCGCTATTGCCAAATCAAGAAAAATAATGCCGCGATCTAATACTTGCCGACCTAAAGGCACATGGGTTAAACACACTAAAAAACCCGCCAATAATGGCGGGCCTAAAATATCTAGCGTTATCATGAAGCTTTTAAGCCTGTTAGCAACCGTGCAATGGTATCGTCAAATAATCCATACAGATCATTAGCCCCTGGTGTACCGCCAACCGTAAAAGGTAAAGTGACTGCAGGAATATTAGCGCGTTGCGCTAACCATTGATCTGGCCGTGCATTTTCATAAGCGGCATGAATAATTATTTTTACCGGTTGTTTTTGCAACTTTTGCAATAACGCCGACAAATCTCCAGCGCTCGGCGGAATACCTGGCTTAGGTTCTAAACTGGCAACTACATTCAGGCCCAACCATTGGGTGAGATAAAGCCAACTGTCATGGTGAACAACAATGGGCATATTTTTTAACGGTGCTGCTGCTAATTGCCAACGCGCTATTGCTGCTGACCAACGCTGGTCAAAAGCAGAAAACCGCGCCTGATAATCGGCTTTGTTAGCTGGATCTAATGCTGCTAACCGCTCACTCAAAGCCCGCGCCACTAATAAAATATTGCGCGGATCCATTTGAATATGCGGATTACCAGAAGCATGAATATCACCTTCTGCACGATCTAATCGCTTAGGCCTGCCTAATAAATTGACCACACTAGCTGCTTCAAAATAACCTGCGCTGCCTGGCCGCACACGAGGATTTGCACCACGCTGTAATAATACCGGCAACCAACCTATTTCTAATTCCGCACCGGTACAGACCACTAAATTCGCTTGGCGAATTTTCGCAATTAAACTGGGGCGCGCTTGAATGTGATGCACATTTTGCTGCGCAGTGGTCGCGGTATAAAGGGTGATGTTTTTCCCGCCTAATTCCACCGCTAAAGCACCCCACTCTGGCTCGCAAGCAAAAATATTTAATGCTGCGTGCGCCGATTGACTGAATACAATAAAAATAATTACACCGAAAAGTTGTTTCAATAATTTCATGATTTAATTCCTTAAAATGAATGGGCGCCGTGAGCGCCAAGGCTCATCTGATACTGCAACAAAATCTGCTGCTGGTTATCTTCATTAAGATTCAACTGCAAACGCAATCGACTAAATTCACTGGCTGAATAATCTAACATTGCACTGGTTCGCGACGCATCTTCTGTAGCCGCATCGTAGCGAACACCCGCACGCCAACGTGGCACCCATTGATAGACGGCCTGCGCATACCAACCTTTTTCTCGGGTATTCACTGCGCCTAAATCGGTATAATCACCTTGCTCTTGGCTCCAAAAATGTTCTGCTTGGAATTTAAATTGTTTACTTTTCCAAACAACATCGGCAATAGTTAACTGATTTTCACCGGTAAAAACAGACGCCTCGCCTCTGTCTCTTGCTTCAGTGGTTAAATGCGAAAGACCTATTTGCCAAGCTTGATCACGCCAATCATCACCTAAATGCATATATAAACTATAAGCACCTGTACCTTGATGATCTGCACCACTCGCTGGAAAAGCATCGCCACGAAATATCTCACTGCCGAATTCTAAAAAATAATCGGTAGGCGCTAACCAGGTTAATCGCACACCATCATCAGCAAAAGAATCCTCTACTAGCTGACTATAAATCAGCGGCG
>CAXNEI010000240.1:0-3022 GCA_964201195.1 Gammaproteobacteria bacterium | reverse complement strand
AACCCACTATTCCGAAGCTCAAGTGGCGCCCTATTTATTTGCTAGCAATGAGCCTGAAGCTGTTTGTTCCTTAAGCGAATCATTTTCTTCTTTCCTATTTTCCTTTGAGAGCGTTAACGTCTCGCCCGATAAATTAAGAATTCTACTTGCGATGATGGCGGGCAGCTGTGCAGAAGTGCGTGCTTGGGATGCTGAGTTGCGTTATTTGCGCGCATTAAAACGCAATGATGCCAGTGAAACATTGGATGCACGCATTGATCAGAAACGCTTTTTGCTCCAAGCCGCACGACGAGAGTTTATTAGTTACACTACCTTAGTAAAAACCATGGGTGACGGTGAACAGTGTCCACGTTTTGCTTCTTCCCAAGATGAATTGTTGTGGTTAGTAGGTTTGCTCAGTGGTTTGCAAGCCTCCTTTGCCGACATAGCCGTTGAGCATAAATCGGATGTGCCTTTGGATACACCACAAAAAGCTGCGCGTGCTGCCCGCTGTTTGGATAATGCTCGTTGGTGGGGAATGCCGCTGGCGATTCAGTCTGCGGTAGCCGCGAGTATTCCTGGCTCGCCGGAAGAAACACAGGCGGCACTCGGACAATTAGCTAATGCTTCTGCCATGGGGAGAGCACAGCGGGTACGTTTAGCTTCTGTATTAGAAGCGCAGATTTATTTTTCCAAAGGCCAAATGGATCAAGTGAAGCGAGTGGTTCGTGAATTTGTTCAAGCCAAACAGCAAACACCCGCAGACCCCGCAATGAGATTATTTGATGAAGTAGCAGCGCAGCAACTGCAAGCTATTTCCGACCGACTATGGACAGAAGCCAAAGGAACACGAACGCCATTTGATGGGTTGGGTTCTTTTTGGGATGACGCAGTACCTGCTCAGGATGAGGGTAAAAATACTTTGTTAGATGATTTATAGGCATAAGCAAAAATAGGTAGTCGAAAATCTACTATTAGGAGTGATTTAGTGAATATCATACAAAAATGTGGCGTAGCACTTTTATTAGGCTGCATGAGTTTAAGTGCCAGCGCAGCCGCCATAGTGAATAAAACTTTCTGCGTCTATGATCCGATTGGTGCGAGTGGGCCGGCCTATCAGCAGTTAAAGGATTATCAAGTAGCTGCGTTGGCGTGGGGCGTTAAATTTGTGATGAAGCCCTACACGGATGAAAAAGTAGCAGCAGAAGATTTTAAAGGCGGCGTCTGTGACATTGTTGCTTTGACTGGCGCGCGGGCTCGTCAATTTAATCCTTTTACCGGTACATTGGATGCAGCAGGTGCATTGCCTACTTATGCCCACGTAAAAAAAGCACTACAAGCTTTATCGGGTCCCAAAGCAGCTAACCTGATGGTCAATGGTGATTATGAAGTGGCGATGTTAGCGCCTGGTGGAGCAGCCTATTTATATTTGCGAGATAGATCGTTAAATTCGATCAAGAGTTTAGCCGGTAAGCGTTTTTCAGTGCTTGAGTCAGATCCTTCACAAAAATATTTGGTATTAAAAATTGGTGCTTCACCGGTGAGCACTTCCATTGCAGGCATGTTTAGCCAGTTTAATAATGGTTCTGTGGATATCACCTTGGGGCCTGCTGTAGTTTATCAAGCGATGGAGTTATACAAAGGCTTATCACCCAAAGGTGGCGTACTGAATTTTCCGGTGGGTTTGTTAACGCTACAAGTGATTATTCGGCGTTCAGAGTTTCCTAAAGATTTTGCGGCGCAGTCAAGAACCTATGGTTTTAGCCGCTTCGATCCTATTTTACAAGCCATAAAGACTTCTGAAAAAACGATTGAAAAGCATTGGTGGATAAATATACCAGAGGCTGACCAACGAGAATATCGTGAAATGTTTCGTCAAGCTCGAATTGGTTTGCGCAGCAAGGGAGTTTATGACGCCAAGATGTTAACTCTGATGAGAAAAGTGCGTTGTAGTTTAGAGCCGGCTAACTCGGAATGTACGGCCCCTGATAAGGAATAGTATTCCACTGCACCATTGAATCCGCAGCTTTGTTGTCTTCGTTCCTCACCCCAGTCACATAGGAATACTATGCTCCTGGGGCTTTGATCTCTTGACGCCTCGCTGCAAATCCAATGGTTTTGTGGAATAGACGTGAACATGAAATAACGATAGAAAATTCTTATGCAATTTATTAAAAATCGCTCCGCTCGAGAGTGGTTATCTTCTCTGCCCACATTGATTTTATTAGTCTGTGTGTTGGCGGCAGGAACCACCAGCTATACCCATTCGCAATTATTAAACATTGGTACTTGGTTGTGGAGTGACTACACCCTATTGCGTGAGGATGTGGCTAAGCCCACCTGCGATGCGCAGTTAAATATTGAAAAAACCTTGAATCAATTGGCAGTGGAAGCGAGCTCCCACCAAGCAGATGACACAGATTTATTCTCTGACAGTGAAACATTTAATCGTGACGCTGCGCGCACTTCTCTTGAACAACAACGTACTGTCTGTGCAAAGGAGCATCAAGTTTATGTGCAAGCGCTTCATGATTTAACGCCAACAGTAAAAGCGTTTCGTGCAACTGAATCTTTTGTTGCCTGGTTTGGTCTTTTTGTTTCCACTCATCAACAAGTTTTTTTGTTGCTTCTGTTATGGATCTGCGCCTTAACCGCTACTTTAACTCGACATCATATTGCTTTTAGATCAGTCACTTCTCAACTCGATTTTTATGTGTCCAATACAGCAGAAGCCATTGCCCATGGTCTTTTATTATTAGCTGCTTGGCGCTATAGAGAGTCTTCTTATAATTCAGGTATCGCTGTTACCGATCCAGAGATTTATCTTTTAGTCATAGCGGGGTTTGCTGGTTTATTGCTCGCGAACATCTATCAGCTCGTCAAAGCACCACCCTTATCAAAAGAAAAAAATGCCTGGCCTCATGCTTTATTAACCATTCCGCTATACGCCTATATGTCTCTGATTGCAGCCTTTTATTTCTTTTTTCATGAGCAGGGATATCTTGCTGGGATCGCTATTTTATTTGGTCAATTGTTAGAACAT
>CAXNEI010000239.1:0-3049 GCA_964201195.1 Gammaproteobacteria bacterium | reverse complement strand
AAAATAATCGCGGGTGGTTTGGTAGCTAAATTGAGCTGATCATTATGGCTGCCCATGATTTTGATCAACTCGTCATGCACGATTTTGATGAAAACTTGATCGGGGCTTAAACTCGAGAGCACCCTTTCGCCAAGCGCTTCAATTTTCACTTGATCAATAAAAGCTTTGACTACAGGCAAAGCCACATCCGCCTCTAAGAGAGCTCGGCGCACATCATTCAAGGCATCTTGAATATTCTCTTCGGTGATTCTGCCTCGACCACTAATATCGCGGAGGGTTTGCGAGAGTTTCTCGGTTAAATTATCAAACATGATCGTGATCCTTTAGAGCTCTTATACGTAAAGGGGGCTTAAGCGGCGCATACTATACCCATTCCATTTCAAAATGCGAAGTTTGTAGGGTAAAATGCCCGGCCTCGTTTTATCGCGCATAAGGTTTCCCCATGACTGACTCATCCTCTGAATTAGGCCTCACTTATAAAGCCGCAGGCGTAGATATTCATGCCGGCAACGAATTAATTGAGCACATCAAACCCATCAGCAAACGCACTTTGCGACCAGAGGTGTTGACTGGCTTAGGCGGCTTCAGCGGCTTGTGTGAAATTCCTGCAGGCTATCGTCACCCTGTATTGGTATCCGGCACGGACGGCGTAGGTACTAAATTAAAATTAGCTATCGAAACTCAACAGCACAGCACCATCGGCATTGATCTAGTAGCCATGTGTGTCAACGATGTGATTGTTTGCGGCGCAGAACCCTTATTCTTTTTGGATTATTTTGCCACTGGAAAGCTACAAGTAGAACAAGCCAAATCAGTCATTACCGGTATTGGCGCAGGCTGTGAATTAGCTGGCTGCACATTAATCGGTGGCGAAACGGCAGAAATGCCCGGCATGTATCACGGCGATGATTATGATCTTGCGGGCTTTTGTGTCGGCGTGGTGGAAAAAGAAAATATTTTAAATGGCGCCGCAGTAAAACCCGGTGATCAATTAATTGCATTAGCTTCTTCTGGCCCACATTCCAACGGCTATTCATTAATTCGTAAAATCATTGAACACCACGCGATTAGTTTGAATCATGAAATCGAAGGCGTCCCGTTAAAGCAGTTGTTATTAACCCCGACTCGCATTTATGTGAAATCTATTTTACAACTACTGAAGCAGATGCCTATTCATGCCATGGCCCATATTACCGGCGGCGGTTTAGTAGAAAATTTACCGCGCGTTTTACCCGACCATACCAAAGCAGTGATTGATTTAAATTCCTGGCGTTGGCCAGCCATTTTTGAATGGTTGCAACATACGGGAAAAGTACCGACAGAAGATATGTGGCGCACCTTTAACTGCGGCGTAGGTATGGTGTTAACGTTACCAGAAGAATCTACTGACGCTGCACTGACACAACTGGCTCAGCTGGGTGAAACGGCATGGCGCATTGGCAGAATTAAAGAACACAGCGAAAAATCACCTGTGGTTGTACTTAATTAATGAGCCTACAGCCTTTGCGTATTGTGGTTTTTATTTCCGGTCAAGGCACAAACTTGCAGGCACTGATTGACGCCTGCACAATACCTCAGGTGAATGGACCTCAAATCAATGGACGCATTGTGGCGGTCATTAGTGATCGAGCGGAAGCTTATGGCTTACAGCGCGCTCAGCAAGCGCATATTGCTACTCATGTGGCAGAAAGAAAAAATTATCCAGATGCTACGTCTTTCAATCAGGCTTTGTTAGCTGCTGCCGAGCAATATCAGCCGGATTTAATTGTGCTCTCTGGTTTTATGCGGATTTTAAATTCTGCCTTTGTACAGCATTACTGTGGTCGACTTATTAATATTCACCCTTCCTTGTTACCTAAATATAAAGGCCTCAACACCCATGCCAGCGCTTTAGCAGCGGGTGATCATGAGCACGGTTGCAGCGTGCATTTTGTCACTGAGGAGCTGGATGGCGGGCCAGTGATCGCACAAGCTCGACTGACAATTAGAGCGCAAGACACTGCTGCGCAACTTCAATCGCGCGTTCAACAGTTGGAGCATCTATTATTGCCACTGTGCGTGACTTGGTTTACGCATGGACAAATTTGGCTGGCCGACAATACTGTATTACTAGCAGGGGAAAAATTACCTGGCACAGGAAAAATTTTCGATGAAAAGTCATTGGTTCATGTTTAAGAAATATTTCATTAAAACCCCGCAGGGGTTAAATATACCAGCCCAGGGCAACGCCCTGGGTGAAAAAACAACGAGTCCAATAAAGCCCTGTAAGGGCGTGACATGTAACAATCGATTTTATATCTCGCCCTTACAGGGCTCTACTTTCCTTCATGCCTTTATAACCCAGGGCGTTGCCCTGGGCTGGTATATTAAGCCCTTTCAGGGCTATTTTTTTTCACCCATTCGAATTCTTTTATTCTCACTGTTATTTATTAATTTCTGTTCGGCAAATGAAATCACGCCTTACAGTGCAGAATATAGCGCACAAATTAAAGGAATTTCCTTAGGCACAGCAACTTATCGCTTACGTTCCTTGGGCAAGGATCAATTTGAAATGCGCTCCGAAGCCAATCTTATTCTCAGCAATCAAATTGAAGTGAGCCAATTCAGCTGGCCGAAGAAAAATTGCCAACCTCAACCTTCCCGTTATACCTATGAGCGCAATTATTTAGGCAAGCATAAAAGATATAACATCGACTTTGATACGACGCAACATAAAGCCCATTGGATAGAAAGAAATCAAGAAAGTCTGTTCAGCTTACCGATGAATACACAAGATCCGCTGACCGAACAACTGGCTGCCCGCTGTCAAATAAAAATGGGCGCATCACTGATTCAATTCGACACGGTTCGCAAAGATACCGTCGCTCAACACAAATTTAAGCGCATCCGTGAAGAAACAATCAACTTGCCCGCGGGGCGCTATAAAACCATTCGCGTGGAAAAACAAAAGCCCAACAGTAAGAAAAACTACCGCACGTTACTGTGGTTTGCGCCTGAGTTAGATTACTTGTTAGTTCAGTTGCAGCATACTGAGGATAATACGACTTAC
>CAXNEI010000238.1:0-3063 GCA_964201195.1 Gammaproteobacteria bacterium | reverse complement strand
CGGTAATTTGATCACCCTCGCGAATAATATCTTCCACCGCTTGTTGGAAAATAGAAAGGTTCGGTTGGTTTTCTAAAATAGAGCGAATCGCGGCTTTATATAATTGTCGATCTGCTTGCGCGCGCGTGGCTCGCACCGCTGGACCTTTGCGACTATTCAATACCCGAAATTGAATCCCCCCACGATCAGTAGCCAATGCCATGGCACCGCCGAGCGCATCGATTTCTTTCACCAAATGAGATTTTCCAATACCGCCAATAGCCGGATTACAGGACATCTGCCCAAGTGTTTCGATATTGTGGGTCAACAATAAAGTACGACAACCCATGCGCGCCGCAGCCAACGCTGCTTCGGTTCCGGCATGACCGCCGCCCACTACAATCACATCAAAGGTTTTTGAATCACTCATTGGCTTCACCCAAGGTTTTTAGAAAAAGATAAGGTCAGGGGAAAAATAGGGCATGAATTGTACAGCTGTTGGGGTGGAACAAGCAAAGTGTTCGGGTAGAATGGGTCGCTTAACTCACCGAAAATATGTATTTCAGTGCGGATGCTGTAATGTTCGGCGCGGACTTGAACGAGCTAACGTACAGCATGAACCAAATTACACTTTTATTTCAAATTAAATATGCACCGGGATCGGTGTATGTTCTACGTTAGGTGACGAATCATGTTCACTCGCATCAACTTTGCCTTGCTCACAGTAATGGCGCTTCTTGTATCCTCGGCTGCGGCCTCACCCCCTGAAATCACGGTCGGCATTAAATCGCGTGACTCCCTTAGAGCGGTCACTTTGAGCTGTAATAATGGAACAATTGCATTCTTGATCAACTGGAAGCAACGAGTAGGAATCAAAGGCAAGAAACGCCGACACCTCTTCTACCGGTACGGCAGGGATGAACATGTGATGCTCCCAGTAGTCGATGAATCAGGGAATGTAACTGGCTATGCAAATAATTCACGAATGGCCAAAGCAATTATTTCCACGATTCTTAGCGTCTCTCAACGTGATGCCGTAATTGTTGGCATTTTTCCAGCTGGTTCCGATCCCGTAGCTGGAAAGTGGATTGATGCATATTTCGATTTTGAAGCGTTTTCAAAGGCGGCAAAGAAAGTAGCGGTCAAATGTAGCTGGGATCTTGCTGCAGATATCAAGCAGCCTCAAGCACTTGACACAAAGCCGCCAACTCCTGCTGGTTACGACAAGCTATCGCGAGATGAGGACTAACGCACCTTCGGTCATCGGCCTAACAACTCATTTAGTGGATGCGCGCTCTCAGCCGCAGAGATTGACGCTAATTTTTCGACCCAAGAGAAGATGACTGGCAGGAAATTGATATGTACGACTTCTTAAACGGGCTTGCACGTGTGGGCGGCATCATTGCCATCCTGGTTAGCTTGTTTCCATTTTTCTTCAAAGAAAAATGGAAACAGTTGCTGCAGCGGTCAATGGCTGAAGATCTTGCGAGGCTTAACAGCGACCTGATCAATAAGCAGGCTGAGCACGCTGCAAGCTTGGCCCCGCAACTAGCGAGAATTGAACACGACTTTCAACAGCAGTTAGAGGCCTACAAGGTCTCGCTAATTGCTGAAGCGGAGGCAGCGAAGGCGAAGAGTGAGCTTAGAAAGACGATCGCTTTACGTTTTGCGGATGTTCAGTTTGAGCGCCTTGTAGCCCTAGAAAAAGTCTTGTCGCCTCTAGCAAGTGACGTGTTGTCACAAGCAGGGCTAAAACAGGAGCACAAAAATCAGGAGCAGCAAAACAAGATGCTCGAACACCTTGAAGGATTCCGTCGTGTATCAAATGAGGCTGAAATGTTCTTGTTCGATGAAGACGCGATTGCATGCTCACGCCTCTTGAAGAAGCTGACGAAAATCGTTAGTGATCACGTCGGATTCTCTCGTCCGACCTTGGCCATGGACGATCCTCAGCAAATGGAAGTAACCAAAGATTCGGCAGAGCTGCACGAGAGATTGAAGAGAAAAATTCGCGCGCTCGGACATCTGTAGATAGCATGATCTGCCCCCCATCACGTAGTGACTGGCCAAAACAACCTGGAGCTACAACCGTCTACCAACTAGTAGAGCGGTTAATAATCGAAAAGGACAAGTAGCTCCCCTGTTATCAATGAGTCTCACTATGCTAATTTAAATGTTTACACAGAAAGCAAACCAAGCTGAAGGAACGAGAAAAAATGAAAGAATTACCTCTCCGAATCTCAGCAAGAGATGCTTTTCAAAAAGATGCAAAAACTATTTTTCCAATTTTTTTGCTCGCGTATATCTCATCAATGTTATTTTCAGATACCGATTTAAAAGGTGCTGTAATTGCTTTTTTTGGAATACTGCTCACCTACTTGATTGCTCTACTAATTGAGATAAAAGCTTCCTATATCACTCTCTCACCAAATGGATTTACCTACACCAACAAATACCTTAAAAAGGTCTCGCTTAACTGGAGTGACGACATCGCAGTAACAAAAGGGAAGGCTGGAAAATATGAGTGCTATATTATTCTAGATGAAAAAAATTCACATAAAATTTATATCCCTGTGGTCATATTTACTTACCCACAAGTTAAAGAATTTATTTATAATAATATCCCAAAGAATCACAAAATATATGCACTCGTATAATAAAGTCAAAAACCAGTTATCTCTAAGCCGCATACAAAATATTAAAACTCGTCGCTTTAGCAATTGGTCGAATAGCAGTTTGCGTTTTCACCAATGAAATAATTCCATAGCGCTCTAATGTTTTCAGTGTACGACTTAAATTACTCAGCTTTCGACCAGACATTTCAGAAAGCTCGGTCAAAGTTTCAGGTTGTTGTTGCTCGATAATTTTAAGCAGACGAATATTATTCTCGCTCAACACCTGCCCTAAAGATTTTATAGAACTAAACCATACTTTCGGTTCATCACGTTTAGGTGAATAACGCCCTTTCGCGATTTCCAAAACACGTTTTTGAAAATCTTCTCTTGGCATAATGCCTACTTTTAATGTTTTCATAAAATATCTAAACCAGTATCGCGCATGATTATATCCCTTATCATCTAGTGA
>CAXNEI010000237.1:0-3068 GCA_964201195.1 Gammaproteobacteria bacterium | reverse complement strand
ATCAAAGCGACCGGTATAGGCCTGCACTCAGGCAAAAAAGTCTACCTCACTTTGCGGCCAGCGCCTGAAGATGCCGGCATTATTTTCTTTCGTACTGATTTAACACCCTGTGTTGAAATTCCTGCCCACGCTGAAAACGTACACAACACTCTTCTGTCCACCGGCTTGCAAGCCAATGGTGCTTCGGTTTCTACCGTTGAGCATCTTCTATCCGCTGCCGCTGGTTTGGGTATCGACAACCTCTATGTGGAATTAAGCGCAGCTGAAGTGCCTATTATGGATGGTAGCGCCGCGCCCTATGTCTTTCTGTTTCAGTCCGCTGGTATTCAAGAGCAGTGCGCATTGAAACGCTTCATTCGAATTAAAAAACCAGTGCGTGTTGAAGAGGGCGATAAATTTGCCCAATTTACGCCTTTCTCCGGCTTTAAAGTCAATTTCAGCATCGATTTTGATCATCCAGCTTTTAAAGCGCAGCAGCAAACATTAGTAATTGATTTTTCCAGTGCTTCTTTTGTCAAAGAAATTAGTCGCGCCAGAACTTTTGGTTTTATGCGCGATGTAGAAACTTTGCGCGCACAGAATTTGGCGCTCGGCGGTAGTTTGGAAAATGCCTTAGTGGTTGATGATTATCGGGTGCTGAATGAAGGTGGTCTGCGTTATGACGACGAGTGTGTGCGCCACAAAGTTTTAGATGCTATTGGCGATCTTTATTTGCTGGGCTATGGATTGATCGGTGAATTCACTGCGCATAAATCCGGTCATGCGTTAAATAATAAATTACTTCGTGCTTTATTGGCACAGCAGGAAGCGTGGGAGATGGTTACTTTCGATGATGAGCGTCAAGCTCCTATCTCTTATGTGAAACCTATTTTATTAGTCGCTGAGTAATTTTTTTTAGCCCCTCTCGTATTATTGCATGCCGCCGTTCGTGGTGAGCTTGTCGAACCACGCTGAGCCCCTTCGACAAGCTCAGGGTGAACGGATTGCGCGCTCAGGGTGAAACGCGGATCGCAGGGAAAAATCAAGGGCACAAAGTCAGCGGATAATGCTCTGGATAAGGTAATCGCGCCACGCCAGAATCGACCGCCGCACGAGCTACCGCAGCAGAAACCTGAGTGATTAATCGCGGATCTAAGGGCTTGGGAATAATATACTGCTTACCAAAAGCCATGGCTTCACCATCGTAGGCTTTTAATACGGAAGCAGGCACAGGTTCTTTAGCTAACAAACGAATGGCATGGACTGCAGCAATTTTCATTGCTTCATTAATGCATTTAGCGCGCACATCTAAAGCACCACGAAAAATAAAAGGAAAACCCAGCACATTATTTACCTGATTAGGATAATCACTGCGACCTGTCGCTACTAAACAATCAGGGCGCACTTGATAGGCTAATTCTGGTTTAATTTCTGGATCCGGATTCGCTAAAGCAAAAATAATCGGATTTGCATTCATTTTTTTCAACAGGTCTGGCGTGAGCAGGTTAGCGCTCGACACACCGATAAAAACATCTGCGCCATCTAATACTTCAGCCAAGGTTCGTTTGTCTGTTTTATTAGCGAAAAAAGCTTTGTATTGATTCAGATCGTCGCGTTCAGAATGAATTACGCCTTTGCGATCGAGCATATAAATATTTTTGGTTTGTGCGCCCAATTCAATGAGCAAACGAATCGACGCTACACCAGCAGCGCCAGCGCCTACGCAAACAATCACCGCATCTTCTATTTTCTTTTCCTGTAATTCCAGCGCATTTAATAAACCGGCAGCAACAATAATTGCTGTGCCATGTTGATCATCATGGAAAACCGGAATATCGCAGCGCTCGATCAGCATGCGTTCGATTTCAAAACATTCGGGCGCTTTAATATCTTCTAAATTAATGCCGCCAAAGGTACAGGAAATATTGGCTACCGTATCGACGAAGGCTTGAGTTGCTAGCGCATTCACTTCGATATCGAATACGTCAACACCGGCAAAACGCTTGAATAAAACGGCTTTGCCTTCCATTACTGGCTTACTGGCTAAGGGGCCTAAATGGCCTAAGCCTAAAATAGCCGTGCCGTTGGAAATCACAGCCACTAAATTACTTTTATTGGTATAGCGATAGGCTGCATCAGGATCATTCGCAATTTCGCGCACAGGCTCAGCCACACCAGGACTATAGGCCAGCGCTAAATCGCGGGCTGTCTCGGTGGATTTGGTCAGCTGTATAGCGGTTTTCCCTGGACGTGGTTTCTCATGATAGTCCAGGGCTGCCTTGCGTTGCTCATTCATTGTGGAAGAAACGAGCCTTAGCCCGTTTTCCGCGGCAAGCTAGCACCAAAGCGTTTTTTGAATTTATCGATACGACCGCCAGCATCAATCACTTTTTGCTGACCAGTAAAGAAGGGGTGACACTTAGCGCAAATATCCAAATGGATATCTTTGCACAAGGTGGAACCGGTTTTGATCACATTACCGCAGCTACAGGTTGCAGTAATCTCTTTATATTCTGGATGGATTTCGGACTTCATGGGGTATCGCCTTTTCAATTCGTCGCTAGGTACCTGCCCAAAAATGAGCGAGAATATTCGCCTGCTCACTTTTTCGGGAGGGCAGAATCATACCAGAGTCTTTTGCAATAGCAAGGTTACCGCCATTATCATGCCCAATAAGCCCGCCTTATTACTCAAAGTCGCCGTGCCTTCGCCTTTTCGGCACTCATTGGATTACTTGCCACCACTTGGAGCCGATCCCAATCGCTATCAACCCGGTTGCCGTCTTTGGGTGCCGCTACGCAATCGCAAAGCGGTAGGCATTTTGATCGAGGTGAGTCAAACACTGGAGGTTGCAGCAGAAAAATTGAAACGGGCTATTGGGTGGATTGATGAGGGGCCGGTACTTCCTGCGTCATTAATGCAGTTGGGCAGCTGGGCCAGTCACTATTATCAATATCCCATCGGCGAAGTGTTTGCCCATATCTTGCCAACTGCATTGCGCCAAGGCCAATCAGCTACTGCACATCAACCAGCAATTTGGCGGCTGACTTTAAAAGGTCAGCTTCTCGATAAACAGATATTGAAGTCAG
>CAXNEI010000236.1:0-3068 GCA_964201195.1 Gammaproteobacteria bacterium | reverse complement strand
CCATGCTGAGGTTATTACCCTAACGCCAAGTTAACCGAACCGGCAGAACGGAGCCGGCCTGCCGGCGGAGTGATTTGCAGCGGGGCGTAAAATTTGCGAAGCAAATGCCCAGCTGCAAACTGTTCGTGTCGAACGCATGGTTATGTGCTTCACGGCCACTCGCTATTGCCTTTGCCATCTTCAGGGCCAACTAGTGCAGAAACGCCTTCTGCCAATATTGTTTTCTTTGCCTCAACGAGTGCTGCAGATTCAGTAGGAAAGGTATCCTCCCAGACTGTGGAATTACCAAACTCGTCTTCGACTTCCAAAACCCACTCCGCTTCACCTTCGAGCCTGTAAATTTGCACATCGACCGTACGCCCACCGCTCGATATCGGCTGTGACAGCGGTGATATTTCAAGTTCAGGTTCCTTACTCATAACACCTTCCAATACCTAGATAAATTTTTGAAAGCACATAGCATATATGTTATACCCCCCAAATGGGGTATATCTTGGTTAATGAAGTCGGATAAATCCGCCAAAAATCAGTATGCGCGCCATTCTTTGGCATCAAAAAGTTTTTTATAGTGGAGCAAATCAATTTCTTGCTCAAATAAAAAGAATACGCCTTTGTAGTGACCGGCTTCAAAAGCTTGCACATGCTTCATGAAAGCCATATAAATTCTTCTGTTGTCTTTACGCCAACGCTCATATTCCAATGCAGCCCAATAACCTCTCGGCGAATGCAATAGCGCATCGGGTTTTTCCAGTTGATCGGGTAGTTCTATGTTGTTGTCCCAAATCACTTCATCATATTTTTCTAGTCGATTCAGTACAGCATATTGCACCGCTATGTCGTGAAGTATTTTTGAGTAGCGCTCCAGCTGAGTAATTTTAATAATTGCCCTGTCTATCGATCTGCCGTGCGCCTCTAAATAGGAAGCACCTATATAGGTGAGCATAACGTAGCGCTCATAGTTGGTGTGAGCATTTTTGATGACCTGAATCAGTTGATCATCAATCAGCTGATTAAAAAACCGATTGCTATTGATTGGGGTAGAACCGATACGCCGAGCCAGCAAACCAATGGAAGAGAAACGGAACTCCAGCAGCCAGTCTAAAACCAGACGAACTTTTTCGGCTTTTATGGCGCGGGGATATTTTAAGCTGGGATCGCGAGTTTCTATTTTCATTATCCTTAACTCTAAATAGGTAGATCGATGAGCGATCCTTTTTATTGTGCAGTGTAGTTATTTCGTGCGCTCAAGAATAAAGCGAAATGCTCGACCGATCAACTGAGGCTGATCATTTTTTTCCGCCTACTTCCCATATTTCAATTTCACCAACTTTGGCGCCAGAAAAAACAGCACGACAAAATTTATCGCCAGTCATATCTAAATAACTATGGCTATGATAGGGCATGCGTATAGGCGCCCAATTTTCTAATAAATTCCCTGCATCTAAATCAAAAATACGACTACAGATTTGATGAGGCGCTAGACCAGTCCAATCCAGTAAAAATGGACCTTCCGGTAATAAGTGGCAAGAACTAGCGCCCTCTGGAATTCCGATTTTATGGGTAGCTATAGGTGAAAGAGATGGACCTTTATCGTTAAGGTCGTAGACTTTAATCGTACCGTCATGTTCGATCATGTAGAGCCGATCGGTTGTATCATCTATTTTGTGCGTAACTAGCCGCCCATTACTAGACTGTAAATTTTGTAAGGTTCTTTGAACTTGATTGGTTTGGAAATCTCTCGCTTCAAAATGATTATTGTTATAAATCCACGCCCAAGAGCGTTTGAAGTCCATAATAGGCGGGGCAAAATCGGGTGTGTTTAATTCCAAGATCCTAAGTGGCGCATCTTGGGCAAGGTCTTTGATAACATAGAAATAAACACCTGGAGATTTTCGATCTCTCATGTAGAGAATATCCCCCACAACATACATCTGACTATATGTTATCTGATCTGTTATTATTTTTTCTTCCCCTGTTTTGAAATTAACTGACTTGACACGATATTTTGTAGCAGAATCATGGTTAACCACAATTGCTGTATGCTCTCGCCAATAGGCTGCGCTAACAAAATAATTACTGGGTGGTGGAGCAATGCCGTGATGGCATAGTTCCTTTGTTTGAATATCAAGAATATATAAATTATTGGCAAGGCCGTGGTAAGTATTATTGTCTGCCAGCAAGAAAAATAATTTGGAACCCACCAACTTACAGAAATTGAGGCCAAAAATAGGCGGCCCATACATAGCAAGCGAGGTATTGCGATTAAGCTCTAGTCCACCTTCAGGGAAACCTGGTGCTGCTTCCAACGTTGAAGCATTCCACAGAGATAACGCAAATTTTTCTGGGCTGATATATCGAGCCATTACTAAATAGCCGTCTACCACTTTAAAAAAACCAGCCCCACCATAGCCAAAATTAGCGTCGCGAACATCGATGGTTTTCACCTTGCGCACATTACCTGTTCGAATCTGTGTATGCAGATTAGCAGCAGATGCAGAAAATTCTGCGCGCAAAGCGGCTTGCGAATCAGGAATTAAATCAGCAGCGCGTTGACCCTGATTATTACGTTGAAAGGGATTAACACCTAGCGCACCAACACGACGAATCATCGTTGCATCTTGACCTAAGGCAGCGGCATGCAATAAAGAATTACCTCGCTTGTCTGTCGTGTAAATAGCGGGAGCTTTTGATAATAAAATCTCTGCTATGCCAGACTGCCCAAGCTCGAGCGCAAGATGGGTTAAACTTTTCCCGCTGCTGTCTTCAGTTAAATTGACATCATGGGCTGGATTAGATAACCAAGCGGCTACTTGCTCTGCATTGCCCACCCTAATATGAAAACGAATATTGTCAGGACACAGTTTTTCTAGCTCTGTTCGATCAATAACATTTGACGGTAATAAACTGACTGATAGAGGCGGAGTTCCATAAAATTCTTCTTTAAACTTTTGCACCTTTTGGCGCATCACTCTGACTGGTAAATTGATTTCTTGTTGATTTAGCGCTAAATAAATTTGTTTTTGCGCGATAATCTCTTTTAAGATATCTAACGTATCTGTTAGAGATTG
>CAXNEI010000235.1:0-3098 GCA_964201195.1 Gammaproteobacteria bacterium | reverse complement strand
GGCCCCAATCTGCTGCAAAGAAGATCGTGGCGGGCTGAAGCTAAACAAGCCTAAGCCACCACAAACTGGGGCAGCGCCAATCCGCTGCGGGAAAAGATGCCCTCTTAAATTCAGCTAAAAATTGTCTGGACTATGGGGTCCACTATAGTCATCCACTCAATTTCACAACCCATATATAAAGGTGTTCCACCACCGCCAGAAAATCCGATTAATACGCCGGCTTGCGCTAACATTCTGACAGCAGCTTGGGTAATCGATGTTCCTGTGCCTAATAAAACCACTGTGGTATTCGCAATAGGGATATTCCAATACTGATTTTCGTTTTTGGCTTCTTTGAGGTAGAGCACGCGCCCATCTTTTTGCATGACGCGGCAATGCTCGAGGTAATAAAGATTGGCCCGCTTGGAATGCAGAATTGCCTTTAAATCACTCGGTGAAAAATCGTCCATTACAGTGCGCTGTCCTTATTTTAGCGGTGTTTATTTTTCTTTCGTGAGATGCCGCTTATTCAATCAAATCATCGCGCCGAAAAAAATCAGCAGTCATCCTACTGCACCCTACTCATCAGATCAAGCACCAACACCCTAATTAACCTCTCACAAAATTATGAGGCTAAAAACCACCTTCGTCTTGAATTCTTTTATTAAACAGTTAAAGCTAGGCGGCTTTTATATTTATGCGACAAACAATACTAGAGATTTTTCTATGACATCCACTCAGCAACGCGCTCTATGCGCCATCGAAATTTTATTATTCTGGGAAAGCCAAATTAATCGCAAACGCTTAGCTATTTTATTAGGCCTTTCTGAAAGCAGAGCCTCTCAATTCATTAAGAGGTATGAGGAAAATTTTCCGGGTTTTATTTGTTATGACGAAAAAAAGAAATGCCACTACCCTACTGAGCATTTCCAACCGCAATTAACGACAGGTACTACCGACGAATATTTGCAATTAATTCTTCGACAAAAACAACACACAGCAACCACTGAAGTGATTTCTGCGCCGCAACGCTATGTGATCCCTGACGTATTAAAAACAATCTGCAATGCAATACAGAAATCACCGCAGCAATTGAACGTGATTTATCAGTCATTACAGAATCCAGATGATTCTCAACAGCGCATCATCACACCGCATACGTTAGTTTTTTCTGGGCTTCGTTGGCATGTGCGAGCTTTTTGTGAGAAGAGTAAAACCTTTAAAGATTTTGTGTTGAGTCGTTTTGCACAAACGGAAAAAGCAGAGTTTGGTCAGGTCACTGTTGAGCAAGATACGCATTGGCAGACTTTTGAAGAATTAGTGATTATGGCCGACCCTCGTTTAACTGAGAGCCAAAGAAAATTAATCGAGCGTGAACATGGAATGAATGAAAGCCGCTTGGTGATTGAAACTCGTGGCGCATTAATTCGATATCAGATGGAGTTATTGAATATTGATACCGGCAATCCGAATCCTGAATCTCAGCAGATTATTGTGGAATCCGCTTGCTGGAAACGGATTCAACCTTATTTGAATGAGGCGTGCGGGCTTTAAACTTGGTCTACATTAAGCTACACTTAGTGTAACCTAATGTAGACCACTGGCCTCACAGATGCAGCCCATTCAACAGCTAACACAACAGATTAAAAAAGTTTTTAGTCAACAGCAGAACAAACCTTTCCTGCTGCTTAATCTTAATGATCTACAAGCGCTATTGCCGGAACATCCTAGTCAGGCATTAAAAGTATTGATCATGCGCGCAGAAAAATTGGGTGTGCTGAAGCGCGTTTGTCGTGGCTTATATTTGTACCCGGCGGATAGTCCAACAAATGGCTTGTTGCTTTACCATGCTGCAGCCAAGTTACGCGCACACGAATTTAATTATATCAGCCTAGAATCCGCGCTAAGTGATGCGGGAGTTATTTCTCAAATCCCTATCCATTGGATCACAATCATGTCTTCTGGACGCAGCTATACGCAGGACTGTGGCGATTGGGGTCGTATTGAATTTATTCATACGAAAAAAAAACCTGAAGCACTTCAACAGCAACTCAGCTATGACCCGCAATGTGGTTTATGGCGCGCTTCTGTATCGCTAGCGCTTCAAGATATGAAAAATACCCAACGTGATTTAAGCCTAATTGATTGGGAGGCAGCTAATGAGTTTATTCGATAAGTTGGTCACGCATGCTTTGCAGCATCAAAAGGAGTTATTGCAATTGCGCTCGGTGGTAGAAAAAGAGTTGCTTCACCATGATGTGATTCGGGAAATGCATCAAGCGGGTTTGCTCACTCAATTAGTTTTTATTGGCGGCACTTGCTTACGTGCTTGTTACGGCGCTGAGCGCTTAAGTGAGGATTTAGATTTCACCGGCGGGAAAAATTTTAACAAGCAGCAACTCAGCTCCTTAACTCACCTATTAAAAAAACGCTTGAATGATAAATACGGCTTACAGGTTGAAATCAGCGAACCTAGCAAAGAGATTGGCAAGGAAACAGGGAATGTGGCCACTTGGAAAATTAAAATTACCACTCAATCAGTACGCAAGGATATGCCTAAACAACGCATTAATATTGATATTTGTGCAATTCCCAGTTACGACGCCAGACCTGTATTATTGCGCAATCACTATGGCGTAGATATGGGGACATCTCATCTTATTTTACAAGCGGAAAGCCGCGAAGAAATTTTGGCTGATAAATGGGTTGCTTTAGCATTGCGCCCTAACCGAATTAAAAATCGCGACTTATGGGATATTGCTTGGCTAAAACAACAAGGGGTGCAACTGCCTGCGCCGCTCATTGCTAAAAAAATCAAGGATCATCGCTCGAGTCACGCAGAATTTTTAGAGCAACTGCAAACTCGCCTGAATCAATTACGCAAAGATCCTCAATTGCATACAGATTTTACCGAGGAAATGCGTCGATTTTTACCGATCAAAACGCTGAAGCAATTTATCGAAACTAAAAATTTTTGGCCTTACTTAGTTAATTTATTGGAAGAAGAAGCAAAAATAGTTATTCAATCTTTAATTTAACAGCTCTACCCACGGAAAATCTCTTACAAACTTTACTCCATCCGCACGGGCACAAAAAACGGATTACCTTGACGATAGACT
>CAXNEI010000234.1:0-3105 GCA_964201195.1 Gammaproteobacteria bacterium | reverse complement strand
TGGGTGGAACTGACAGTCGTAAACAATTTAGGTTCGATTTTTCAGGATCAGCTAACAAGCGAACGGATGCTACTTGGTTGAGCGCAAGCGGTGTAGCAACTGCGCCAAGCACTTTGCCAACAACTAATGCTGAGTGTAAAGCGCGATTTAAAGATGTTCCTGATACTGCGTTGAATACGGGAAGTTAATTTATTGCCTCCCCCTTTGAAAAAGGGGGATTGAGGGGGATTTTTAAATCCCTTTTTGCCTCTCAATAAATATAAATCCCCCCAGCCCCCCTTTTTCAAAGGGGGGTATATCAAAACCTAAAACTCCCCCCATCGATTTTTTTCTGTAGACTTACTGTGAGCGGCTGATAACAAGATTCATTCGGTAATAAAACATAAAGTGGTTCTTTAACTTTTTTCAAGTCATAGCCTTCTTGTTTCAAGTGCGACTTTTTATATTTAAAAGTTCCTGTGGTTTCTAGCTCTTGTTGAATGCGCAAAAAAAGCGGAACCGCATAAGTCGGTAATTTTTTTTCAAGATAGTTATATAACTCAGAAAAATTGACTTGAGCAAGCGGAATGCGAAAATGAATAACAGCCATACCTGCGCGGCCATTGGTATGCGGGATTTCTACACCATAAACAATGCTTTCATTTATTCCATCAAATTGATTAAGACAATTTTCTACTTCAGTAGTTGAAACATTTTCGCCTTTCCAGCGGAAGGTATCACCTAAGCGATCAACAAACTGAGCATGATGAAAACCCATTCTGCGCATCAAATCGCCGGTATTAAACCAGGCATCGCCTTTTTTAAATACGTTATGAAAAATAACAGCGTCAGAACTTTTTTTATCCTTAACATAACCGTCTAAGGGAGTTCGCTGAGAAATTTCACCCAATAATAAACCACTATCACCTAATTTTACTTTTTTCATGAAACCACGGTTAGTCAAAACCGCTTGTTCATTTTCCACGTCATATTCCACAATGGCAAAACTCACCGGTGAGAGACCCACGGTATTATCAAAATTCAGTATATTGGTAAAACCAATGTTGCCATCGGAGGCAGCATAGAGTTCATAGACTTCTTCAATACCAAAACGTTGTTTAAAAGCTTTCCATAAAATAGGGCGCAAACCATTGCCAATCATTTTTCGCACTGGATGTTCTTTATCTTGCGGTGTTTCTGCTTGATTCATTAAATAGCGACACAGTTCACCTACATAGCCAATAGCAGTAGCATGATAACGGCGTACATCACTCCAAAAATAACTGGCGCTGAATTTTCTACGAATGGCAAATCCTGCTGCACCCGCAATAACTGCGCCGAAGCACACTGCAATGCCGGTTCCGTGATATAGCGGTAATGTGCAATACAATACATCTTTAGGTGACAATTGCAGTGTCGCTAAACCATAACCGCCGTAAGTTTTCATCCAGCGGTCGTGACTAAAAATACCTGCTTTAGGCAGCCCGGTTGTTCCTGAGGTATAAATATAAAAACAGGGATCTTTACGATAAATTTTATAAGTGCTAGCCGGATTGTGGGAGGGCTGTTGTTGAATTGCTTTGCTTAGCGAAATAAAGCCATGGGGCAATGATTTAGTAGGATAGTGAATGTGGGGATCATCAAAAAAATATAAAGTATAAGAAGAATCCTCTAATGGGCTGGCTAAATAATTTTCAATTAATTCTTCGCCAATAATAATGGCTTTTGGGGTGACTAATTGAATGCTATGTTGCAAAACTTCAGCGCGCTGTGACGTATTTAACAAAGCCGAGACGGCACCTATTTTTGCTAGACCAAGTACACAAGCAATAAATTCAGGCCGATTCTCCATCAATAGAGCAACACAATCACCTTTTTGAAAACCTTGTTGGATAAAATAATGAGCGATTTGATTGGCCCATTGATTTAATTCCGTATAACTGAGGCGCATGTTTTCATAGAGCAATGCAGTGCCTTGTGGATTACGCTCTACGGCTTGTTCAAAGGTTAAACCCAATCCGGTAGGTTGAGTAGGATCCGTTGAAAAAGCAGACCAAAGACCTTTTGCAACGCCTGGTATTTTTTTCGCAATAAAAGGCAGTTTTTTTAGAATGTCTTGCGGGTAAATAATATCTTCTTTGAAAAAATTAAACATAAAAAATCCAGTAATTTAAATTGCATCAATACGCGCCAATAATTGATTGCGCTTAACAGTTTGGTTTTCTTGAATAGGTAATTCAACAATGCGTCCGCTAATAGGGGCTGTGATAGCCTGTTGAATTTTCATCGCTTCAATCGTTAATAAGAGATCACCTTTCTCTACTTGATCATTTAGCTCAATCGCTAGTTTAATCAGGGTGCCTTCGCTCGGCGAGCGAATCGCGCCGTCACTCACGGTTTCATCGATTGCATTCATATAAGTTTGGTTGATGAAGCAGAGATTATCGAGAAAAATTTGTTGATCTTGCTGTGCATAAGCTATTTTGTATTGAAGTTGTTGCCACTGAATAATAATTTCTTTTTCGTTACGCGCTAGACAGTGGATTTCCAATAATTGATCTTGCCAACTGATCTGATACTGTTGAGTCGCTATTTGTTGAACGTGAACCTCATACAGTTGCTGGCAAAAAAGTTTAATTCGAGCAGATTTTGTTTTTGTTAATAATAAAGCCGCAATGGCAATCTGAATAGCTTGAGGCTGATGGCTATTGATCGGCATTTGGCTAATAAAATCAGTGGTCATTTTTCCTTGAGTAAATTGCGGATGCGCTAATATTTCTAGCAAAAAATGTTTGTTATAATTCAGCCCTAATAAAAGCGTATTTTCTAAAGCGTATTGTAATAAACGAATCGCTTCTGTGCGATGGCGACCATGAACAATAATTTTAGCCAACATGGGATCATAATAAGCGGTTACGGTTTGCTTTTCAGTGATGCCATGATCAATGCGAATGAATTCACCCTCTGCTGGTTGCCAGTGGAGAATTTCCCCCGTTTGTGGCAGAAAATTTTGACTGGGATCTTCTGCGTATAATCGGGCTTCAATGGCGTGACCGGTTAATTGAATATCGGTTTGTGTCAGCGGTAAAGGTTCGCCTTGCGCTATTTGCAATTGCCAGGCAACAC
>CAXNEI010000233.1:0-3117 GCA_964201195.1 Gammaproteobacteria bacterium | reverse complement strand
GATTTTTTCAGTGCACGAATATCAAGGTTAGTGGCATCCATAAATTGCACAATCAAGACACGAAAAATATTTTGATAGCCCAGATCAGTAGGCGCAGAAATCTGCGGCAAGCAACACATTAATTCGGACAAGCAGTTGGCTTGTGATTCAGGTGAGTGATTAGTGGAGAACAATTTAAAAATTTTAGATTTCAAATCTTGGTCACGTTCAAACACAATGGTATTAGCTTGACCGGCTAATAAACTTTCAGGGGTGACAAAGCGTGTTAAAGGTACGGTTTCTCCCTGTAGTTTTAAGGCATAACCCATGGCTAAAGTATCGGGATTGCAGGGCACAGGTAAAATATCTTCATAATTGAAAATTCCACTTTGCTCTACAATACATCGACGTAGTTCACTCACGGTGAGTCGATGTTTGGCTGAATCAAATTGTTCTACCCGACCGGCTTGCTGAATCGGTTGCAACGTCACGCCACGGACACAAGGTTGCTGTAAAGCAAAACGAATAATATCGCCGATTTCGTTATCGTTCAGGCCTTTTTTCACTGTCACTACCAGGGTGGTAGAAATCCCTGCAGCATTTAATCGTTCCAGTGCTTTATTTCGAATAGAAGTTAAATCAGCGCCACGCAAAATTTGATGCACTTCGGAACGCAAGGAATCAAATTGCAAATAAATTTCTAATCCAGCGCCATAGCTTGCAAGCCGCTCAACAAATTCGGGTTCTTTTGCGATACGAATACCATTGGTATTAATCATCAAATGTTTAATAGGACGTTCTCGCGCCGCATCTAAAATACGCCAAAATTCTGGATGCAAAGTAGGTTCGCCACCAGAAAGTTGCACGACATCGGGTTCGCCTTCATTGGCAACCACTGCATCCAGCATGGCAATGACTTCTTCATAACTGCGATGAGTTAAACGCTCTGGGCCTGATGCGGCATAACATACTGGGCAACGGAGATTACAGTGATCAGTAATTTCAATTAAGGATAAACAAGAATGCTGCATGTGATCGGGACATAAACCGCAATCATAGGGGCAGCCATACTGCATCGGAGTATTAAAAATTTGCGGCATTTCGGGTGGTTTAATATAAATCTCGCGGCACAGTCGATAATAATCGGCATCATCAGCCATCAATACACGTTCAGTTCCGTGCTCTGGACACCATTTATCCATAAAAACATGATTGTCTTTAATAATAATTTTAGCTTCTACCCGATGCAGACAAGTAGAGCATACGCTAGTAGTGGTATCGTAAAATAAGTAGGGTCTGTTTTTTCTATGCATGATGGCAGCGCCTTGTAAAAATAAGTTTTCTTTATTGCTTTTCTTTTTCTTTATTGTCCTCTGTTTTTGAGCTCATAGAGCGAGCAATACCGATGCAAGATATAATAGTGAACCAAGTTATTCCTATGCCAACTAGAACAAAGCTTCCTATAAACAATCCACCACCAGATAGTATTTGTCTGGGCGATGCCAGCATCAGATTGAGTCCAAAAAGACTGCACGCACCAAAGCCAAAGGCTATAGCGCCACCAATGAGAATCGCTACGAATTTAAAAAAATTTGCCATTATTATTTCCTCATATTGAACTTAGTAGAGTGGATTTTTCTTGCCTATGTTTAAATTTCTCTGGGCCAAAAAACTCCGTACAGATAATGGTACATAAATCATTAGCGCTACAAGGCAAATCACTTGTATGCCTGAAAAACCCCAAAAATAATCGAAGGGTAGTGGCTTTAAAAAATCGATGAATAATCGCCATCCCAGATAAGTGATCAGAAAAATTCTAAATAAAAAACCTTGTTTAGCTGGCAGCTTGAGTTGTAGCTTGCGCAAAATAAGCCATAAAAAAAGGGCAAAAATTATTTCATAAAGTTGCGTTGGGTGTCGTGCAATGCCATCACCAAAATCAATGCCCCAAGGTAATTGTGTTGGATTGCCAAAAGTGCCATCGGATAATCCAGCAAGAAAGCAACCCATGCGACCAATGATTAAGCTGAGTAAAATAGGATAAACAAATCCATCACCAGTGGAGCCTGAAATACTAGCGATTTTCTTTGCTAATTCCACGCCGACTAATCCGCCGAGTAAACCACCCACCATAGATTGACCCGCAAACCAAGCAGCAGGTTGATTCCAATACTGCAAGAATAAATGCGGCATCTCCAACCAGAAAACTAATTTATTGCCAATGCCTGCGCCTAACAGCGCACCCAATATAATAGGGAAGTGGCGCTGATCTAATAATTTTGATCCCGTCGGTTGGCGCAAGCGATAAAATTGCACACCGATAATGATTGCTACAGATTCAAAGAGCTGGTGAATCAAAAGAGGATTAGTAATATGAGGTAGGGCGAGTGTCATAATGAGTTGTGATAATCCATAATCATAAGGGTGCGGTTATTAACCTTTATTGAGCACCGAGAGACGGCAAATTAACCGTTTATGCCGGGCAGGTCAAATAGAAATTGAGGACAAACTTGCCAACAGGCTATTCCCTAAGCCATTATCTAAAAGCGACTTCTACATAGGAAATGTTATGAAAATAAAACATCGGATTTTGCTTATTATTTTACTGGCTAATTTATATGGTATTTATGGCTGCGCTGGATTTTGGCTGTCGAGAAATTCAGCTGTTGCAGTAAAAGATTTACCTAAAACTGATATTGAATATTTTGATATTACGGAAGCTAGGCGTAATCACCCAGTTAATGGTTCTCAAATTTATAATGACAAAAGAGAGTGGTGCGGCCTCACCGTTTGGGCCGGTATTCCGATTCCGTTATGGCTTCCTGTTTGCCACTCATACACTAAGGTGACTTTTGCCGATGGACAGCCTATCAAGCGGGTTGATCAACATCTGGAGGGTGGCGGATTTTTATGTGGGCCGTTTGTATACATGATAATGTCTAGTCTTTGCTCGGATAAGTTTTATTAAAAATACAAAATTTAAGAGGCTGTTTTTGGGCCAAATGTGAAGTGCGAGATAATGAGATGTTGATGCCTGGTCCGAAGACACAGTGGGCCATATTGTCTAACTTATTAGACAGCGCATTATTCGCTTCACAAATCGCATTATGTATACGATAATACCCCATAAAGGTAGAT
>CAXNEI010000232.1:0-3127 GCA_964201195.1 Gammaproteobacteria bacterium | reverse complement strand
AACAAGCAGATGTATTGCTGGTGCGTTCGGTGACACAAATAAATCAAGCCTTATTAGAAAATACCTCGGTTAAATTCATCGGTAGCTGTACGGCAGGGATTGACCATGTGGATCTGGGCTATCTGCAAAAAAATAATATTGAATTTGTGTATGCGCCAGGCTCGAATGCCCGTTCAGTAGCGGAATATGTATTGGCAAGTTTGTTGTACGTAGCAGAAAAAAAGAAAGTGAGTTTGAAAAATAAAACCCTGGCGATTATTGGTTATGGTCATGTGGGTCGCCAAGTGGCTCAGCTGATGAGTTTGTTGGGTGTGAAAATTATGTTAAATGATCCGCCGTTGCAAGAGACGGGGGAGCAGAATTTAATTTCTTTTGAAGAAGCCTTAACAGCCGATATTATTTGTTTGCATACACCACTTATTCGTTCTGGGATTTTTCCTACTTTTCATTTGATTGGCGCAGCAGAATTAGAAAAAATATCGCCCAATGCTATTTTGTTAAATGCGGCGCGTGGTGCAGTGGTGGATAATTTGGCGTTATACAAACATCTACAAGAAAATCCACAATTTACTGCAATTTTAGATGTGTGGGAAAATGAACCTAACATTCACCGTGAACTGGCGCAGTTGTGTGCGATTAGTACGCCGCATATTGCTGGCTATAGCTGGGACAGTAAAATTAACAGCGCGAAACAGGTGGTGGAGAAAATGGTGGGGTATTTTTTCTCGTCAGCAGAAAAAGGGCAAACACAGAGGTTTGCCCCTACAAAAGAAATAATTAAGCAGTTTTACAATGTCGAACAAGATCATCAGGCTTTACAGGCACTGATGAAATTGCCAGATGCTACAGCGCGTGCTCAGGGTTTTGATCTTTTACGTAAAAATTATCCTGAGCGCAGAGAGTTTAGCGTTTTGGATAATTATTTGTGAGAAATCGCTCGATTCGCGTAGCAGCGTCAGTCAGTTCATCAACGCGAGGTAAAAAGACTACGCGAAAATGATCTGGGTTAGGCCAATTAAAGGCGGTACCTTGAACTACTAAAATACGTTCTTGCACCAATAAATCCATGACCCATTGCTCATCATCTTTGATCGGATATTTTTTTGGATCGAGCTTAGGAAATAAATATAAAGCGCCTTTCGGTTTGACGCAGCTAATGCCTGGAATGCTATTTAATAATTGATGGGCATGGTTACGTTGTTCATATAAACGGCCGCCGGGAACAATCAATTCTTCAATGCTTTGGTAACCACCGAGCGCAGTTTGGATGGCGTGTTGTGCGGGGACATTGGCGCATAAACGCATGGAGGCTAAAATATCTAGCCCTTCAATAAAACTTTTTGCGATTTTTTTCTCGCCAGAAACTGTCATCCAACCAGAGCGAAATCCTGCTGCGCGGTAGGCTTTCGATAAACCATTAAAAGTAATAATAACGCCTTCTTCGGTGAGGCTGGCGGTGCAGTGATGTTGGGCATCGTCGTAAAGAATTTTGTCATAAATCTCATCGGAGAAGATCACTAATTCATGTTCACGGGCAATTTTAATAATGTCTAGTAATAATTCTTTTGAGTAAACTGCACCAGTAGGATTATTTGGATTAATTAATACAATGGCTTTAGTGCGCGGAGAAATTTTCGCGCGAATGTCGGTTAAATCAGGAAACCAATCCGCTTGCTCATCGCATAAATAATGCACCGGCTTGCCGCCGGCTAGGCTCACTGCTGCAGTCCACAAAGGATAATCTGGCGCAGGCACTAATACTTCGTCGCCGTTATCGAGCAGTGCTTGTGTGGCCATCACAATTAATTCGCTGACGCCATTGCCCAGGTAAATATCTTCAATGGTAACGTTGCGCAGACCTTTTTGTTGGTAGTGCTGCATCACCGCTTTACGGGCAGAAAATAATCCTTTGGAATCGCAGTAACCAGAAGAGGCGGCGAGATGACGCATGACATCTTGTAAAATTTCTTCCGGTGCTTCAAAACCAAAAGGTGCTGGATTACCAATATTTAATTTAGTAATGCGGTGACCTTCTTCTTCTAAACGTTTTGCTGCTTCGAGTACTTTGCCCCGAATGTCATAACAGACGCCTTTCAGTTTGCTGGATTTAATAATGGGTTTCATAGGGGGCCTTTTAAATTATGACTGAGTTAATTCCGCTGCGCATAAGGTATTTTCTAACAAAGAAGCAACCGTCATGGGGCCAACGCCGCCAGGAACTGGAGTAATCCATCCGGCTCTTTGTACGGCCTCTTCAAATTCTACATCGCCTTTGAGTTGACCTTGCGCATCACGCGTAATGCCCACATCAATCACTACTGCGCCCGGTTTAATCCATTCACCACGAATTAAATTAGGTTTGCCTACGCCGACAACTAATACATCGGCACGGCGTACATAGCTTTCTAAATCATGAGTAAATCGATGGGTAATAGAAATACTGCAGCCGGCTAATAATAATTCTAATGCCATGGGGCGGCCAACAATATTCGATGCGCCAACCACTACCGCATCTAAACCTTTGAGTTCAATTTTGCAGTGATCAATTAAAGTGATAATTCCCTTTGGCGTACAAGGGCGAAGTAGCGGGGTGCGTTGTGCTAAACGGCCAATATTATAGGGATGGAAACCATCGACATCTTTGTGCGGCGCTACGGCCTCAAGAATTTGACTGGTATGAATATGATCCGGTAAGGGCAATTGCACCAGAATACCGTGGATGTCAGGCGCCTGATTTAAATGTTCGATTAATTCTAATAATACCTCTGGGCGTGTGGTGTCGGGTAATTTGTATAAATGCGATTGAATGCCCACTTCTTCGCAGGCTTGTTGTTTTTTGGTCACGTACACCTCCGACGCGGGATTATTGCCCACCAAGATGACCGCAAGGCCAGGAACAGGTAGTCCCTGATCTTGTCGAACCTTAACTGCTTGAGCAATGTGTTGACGAAGTTGGTGAGCAATGGCTTTACCGTCGATAATATGTGCAGTCATGAAGAGTGGCCTAACAATTTTGAATAAATTAAGAGCAGGATGGCGTATATGCTATTTTCGCATGGAAAATAAAGGGAAGGAAGATTGACGCTACTGCTATCGATGAGTATGATCGCAGGCCCTCGCATTAGGA
>CAXNEI010000231.1:0-3128 GCA_964201195.1 Gammaproteobacteria bacterium | reverse complement strand
TTCTCGATGACTCAACGTAATATTCCCCATTTGCCCGTCCCTTTTGAAGCCTCAAAGGGGACATTTTAACTTTGGACAAGGGGACATTATCGCTTTGGGCTAACAATTGCGGGATTTTGTTTGACATCCTAGGTTAATCTCCTTACTATCTGCGCCCTGAACTTCTTAAGGGTTTCCCTTTTATCTTCAGGTCTTGATTGCGGGGTGGAGCAGCCTGGTAGCTCGTCGGGCTCATAACCCGAAGGTCGTTGGTTCAAATCCAGCCCCCGCTACCATACAAAATAACAAGTCATTCAATTTATTCAATTTTTCAAACTAAATTCTCTGCAGTCTTTTATCAGGCTTTGGAAAGCTTATTATGTGTAACCGGCGTGTAATAGATATTTCTATTATTTTAATTTTTTTGATTTTTTCATCTGGTTTTTACGTGAGAGATTACGGTAACCTTTCTCAGGTGTGGTTGATGTTTGTGCAAGACTGGGTGCTGATATTCACTGGTATAGTGCTGCTTTGGTATACAGATGAAACTAAAAAGATTCGCCAAAACGGAGCAGCCCAGAATGAATTATTCATTCGGCAGGGTGAATTGAGAATTAGGCCTTTTATTGTTATTGAACGACACGAAACTAGGTTAGTAGCCAAAAACGTTGGTCAAGGTACTGCTCTTAATATTCAAGTGAATCCGATTTCTAGGCCAACAGGAATAAACTCTGACTGTATTCACTTGAGCTTCAAAAAACTATCCTTTTTAGAACCAGGAAATACAGCAGATATTGACTCTACAACTAAACATAACGATCAAGAAATTGAGGGCGGTATTGCTCTTATAGATCCTGAGTACGCTCTTGGAGAAATTGAAGTAAAAATAACTTTTACTAATATGGATGAAAAGTCATACAGTAATATGCAGACTATTTCGAGTGGTGAAGAAGCTATTCATAGAGTCACTGAGTCTTAAGAAGAGAGGGATTCTTAAATTCTTCTAATATGCATACCTCCAGTTGCTATGCTTTGCCAAGCCAATCTATACTAAAGGTTAAGTGGACTAGGGGTTCCTGGTCGGCGCTACAGCCTCGGTGAGTTTCACCGGGGCTTTTTGCTTTCTGGGGCATTAGATAATGAAAAAGAAAAGCAGTTAATTGTTGAAGATGACTTTTTTTCCGTGAGCGATATTTTTTATTAAGCAGAATGCTAATTAGCAGGTCGTTGAATTGCTAACTTTAAACCTGCTGCATGGACGATGGCCAAAAAGATTTCTAGTGTTGGATCGCTATTGGGTGACAGTGAGTTATGAAGATCCTCACAAGAAATACCAGCCTGCTTAGCAATGGATGTCATGCCTTGTGCTTCAGCAATTTGACGTAATGCAGCAAGTAATGATTCATGGCCGTCGGATTCGTTAATTTTTTCTGAGGCTGTTGCAAGGTAGTTATCGGTAAAAGCAGGGTCTTTGCGTAATAACTCAACGATAGCTTTGTCATGTGATTGATGAGTTGATGTCATATAAGTTCCTTTCATCGGTGTGTTCTAAATGCCAAAAAATACTATGAAGGCGCTGACTAGAGCCCTAGATTTATAAATTTTACTCTTACATTTCCTCTGTAAAAATTTATAAACTCTCTTCAGAAACAATAAATTATAAACGGCTCGCCAGGGAATTTATAACTTTTATTCTTAGATTTGTTCATCGAGCGCTATCAATATTGCCGATTCAGACCTGGTTAGGTAATCGGTGGGTTTGGTGTAGAAGGCGTCATTTTTTCTGAAGTCCAATATGGCAACTAGACAGAAGTAATCCATTGGATTACACTCTTCTAATGCGTGCTACCATTGTCGAACTCCCCGAATTCATTCGTAAGTCTGCTGAACTTCTATCGGAAATAGAGCAGCAGGAACTTATTGAGCATTTATCGCTATATCCCCAATCGGGTGATGTCATGCAAGGTGCTGGAGGTATTCGCAAATTACGGTGGGCGAGAGGAAATCGGGGGAAATCTGCAGGAGCGCGTATCATTTATTATTATCATGATGAGCGCATTCCGCTCTATTTACTGACTTTGTTTGGTAAAAATGAAAAAGCTAATTTAAGTAAAGCAGAACGTAATGAGCTCGCTAAATTAGCCGAGATATTAGCAACTGTTGCATTGGAGAAAAAGCATGAGTAAGGCATTTAATAGCGTCGCGCAAGGGCTTAAAGAAGCGATTGCTCATCAAAAAGGTAAAAAAATTAAAGTTAAAACACATCGTCCTGAAGAAATCGATGTGGCAGCACTACGTAAACGTTTAGGCTTAACGCAAATCGATTTTGCGGAAAAATTTTGCATTAGCATCGGCACTTTGCGGCATTGGGAACGTGGCGATCGTCGGCCTCATGGCCCTGCGTTGGCTTTATTGTATGTGGTTGCGAAAGAGCCTAAGGCTGTATTGAGAGCTTTGGCCTAATTGGTTTGTTGTCCTTATCTTGATTTAATCTGAGTTAAAGCATTTCTTAGTAGTTTTCATTTCCTTTTGTCCTATCTTCTATTTTTCTCCTATTCTCATTCATCAGCAGGTGAATTTATTAGGAGATGGTAATGGACGACAAAGTAGGCGGAATTAAGCTGCGTGTGTTATTAGCCTGGGCCTTTGGATTGGCAGGCGTATTACTGGTCTTGCTCTTAATCAATTCTATCCAAAGCAAACAATTAGCTCAGCAATTGGCCGAGGCGCAAATGCGTCGGATGGATTCCTTTCAGTTGGCTGATGAATTGCGCCAAAGTTCCGATGATCTCACTCGCATGGCTCGTACTTATGTGGTGACTGGCGATGAGAAATACGAACGGTTTTTCAAAAGAATTTTGTCCATTCGCAATGGTACTTCACCTCGGCCAAAAAACTATGAAGGGATTTATTGGGATTTAATGACTGGTGATACTGAACCGCAGGAAAAATTAAATAAAAACAAAATGCTCTCTCCAAAAATGTCGTCATTAGAATCACGAATAGACTTCTTTCGAAACTCATAACTCACCAATCTCAAGATTATAAATCCCTGCAATTAAATTAAATCTAAGCCCGAATCGCTTACGCCGATTGCGATATTTATCAGCAATTATTTTAAAACGCTTGAGCATACCTATCACGTTTTC
>CAXNEI010000230.1:0-3161 GCA_964201195.1 Gammaproteobacteria bacterium | reverse complement strand
TTCACCAATATGTAGACCAGGCGAAGAAAAAGCAGAGAATTTATATTGCTAGGAAGCCATCGCCGCACCATCCTTGGCGTAAAACGGCAGCTTGTTGAGCTTTAGTTCAAGGTATGAAAAAGGGGACATTTTAACTTTGGGTTGACAGCAAAATGAAGTGAAATTAAGAACTGAGCGGTGAATTAACTAATGGCGGCTTATTCCCTTGTAACACATGGGGTTTAATCCAACCCATTAAGGCACCAACAACTAAGGTAATCACTAACAAGGCAGAAAGCACTACACGAACCGTGAGCGAATTCACAGTTCGCTTACTTTGACCTTTATCTTGCACCAGATATTTCATCCCGAAGGCCAAACTGGTGACGATACAAACGAATAAAATAAAGATAAAAAGTTTAAACATTATTGATTCCTAATATAAAGCAGCCCTGATAAGGGCGTGATATAACGATCCTTTATTTATGTCTCGCCCCTTCAGGGCTAAAAAAAACAATAACCCAATTTCCCAGGGCGTTGCCCTGGGCTGATATATCTAACCCCTGCGGGGTTTTGCTTTGAACAAATTATACAGGGTGTTAGATTACTCGATTACCTTATGTCTTTGGAAAAATAATGCGCTTCAAACCCACCCTCATTCCCACTCTCGCTGCGATTATCGTTATTGCTTTGATGATGAAATTGGGATTTTGGCAATTACATCGCGCAGAAGAAAAAGCAGTGAGTGACCTGCGCAGAGATATTCCTGCTCAACTCAGCGGTACTTTTTTAACAACCCCGCTGATCATCCACGACAACCGCATCGATCAAGGCCAAGCGGGTTATCACCTATTGGCCGTATTTCAGCCTAAACAAGCATCACAAGCTGTGTTGGTTAATTTAGGCTGGCAATCCTGGCCACAATTTAATCGACGCTATCGACCTAAGCTCGCCTTGCCTAGCGGAGAACAACAACTAAAAGGAGTTTTGCATAAACCTATACAGGGTGTTTTTACCTTGGCAAAAAATACCGAGCAATTAGAGCCGCATTTTATTTTGATCGAAACATTAGACATCCCATTATTAAGCCGTTGGCTGCGACGGCCTTTACAGCCTGTTGTTTTGCAATTGGATGCAGATACCCCCCCGCTAGAAAAAGATTTTCGCCGCCATTGGTTAAAAGCGGAGGAAATCGGCATGACACCAGAAAAACATCGCGGTTATGCCTTCCAATGGTTTATTATGGCCGCCGTTGTTTTTGGCCTTTATATTGGATTAAACATTAAGCGGCAATAGGACCAATTTTGTTGTAATCCGATTGACGCAACTGGCTTAATGCCCAATTATTTTGCAAATTTAACCAAAACTGCGGTGCGCCACCCAAAGCGCGAGCAAGCTTCAATGCCATCTCTGCACTAATACCACGCCTGCCACGACAAATTTCATTAATGGTTTTAGGCAGTACGCCTATATGCTCAGCAAGCGCGACCTGAGTGAGCTCAAGCTCATTCATTTCATCTTGCAATACTTCACCAGGATGAACCGGCGTTACGTGATGCTGTATACTCATAACTTTATTCTCCTCATTTAATGGTAATCCACCACTTCAACTTCATAGGCTTGCTCTCCTCGCCATTTAAAGCACAATCGATATTGATCGTTAATTCGAATACTATACTGACCCTTTCGATCACCACGCAAAACCTCTAAGCGATTGCCGCGAATTTCTTGCAAATCTTGCATAGAAGACACTGCGCCTAATCTGGCCAATTTAATTTGCGCTTGACGATGTAGCTGCGCAGGCAACAACTTAAGTGCAGCTTTAGACGCATGCCCATAGTTAATATCCTCTGTCGCTTGATTTTTAAAGCTCTGAATAGTCATATGAGGTCATTATACCACGTAGCGGTATAATTGCAAAAGCAGCCTATAGCATCTGCAAAAAAACATCGCGGTTATGCCTTTCAATGGTTTATCATGGCCGCCGTTGTTTTTGGCCTTTATATTGGATTGAATTTGAAGAAGCAAGCCGCATGAAAGATACTCCGCAGACGTTTAATCAACCACCCCACAGCAGTAGCAACCGCTGGACTTTGATTGTTTTCTTTTTAGTTTTTACTGTGCCGGTGTTAGCAGCCTATTTTGCTTTATATAGCGGTTGGTGGCAAAAACAAGGCTCCACCGAACATGGGCAGCTATTAACGCCGCCGCTGATAGTGAACGACTTAGCGCTACGCAACAAACAGAATCAACTGTTAGACGAAACTGTTTTTCGCAAACGCTGGTGGTTAATTTATATTGCGCCGCAGACCTGCGATGAGGCTTGTAAAAACACCCAGTTCTTAATGCAACAAATTAAAATCGGCTTAGGCGCCGATCAAAACCGGTTGCACTTATGGCAAGGCCAAGGCGCTGCTCAAGCCGAAGGCCAACTGTATATCATGGACCCCTTAGGTCAAATTATGCTGCGCTACCCTACTTATGCCGATCCTAAAGAATCGGTTTTAAAAGGCCGCGGTATATTAAAAGATTTGCAGAAACTCTTTAAGGTATCTCACATTGGTTAGTCAAAAATTACGTCAATGGGCAATTTATGCGGTAATTGCAGCTTTGTTGCTCACTATCTGTGTCATCATGCTCGGCGCTTATACGCGATTAAAAGAGGCTGGCTTGGGCTGCCCAGATTGGCCAGGCTGTTATGGTTTTATCTCAGTGCCTAAAACAGCGGAAGCGATTGCGCAAGCCAATCAAGCTTTTCCAGCAACACCCTTAGAACAAGCGAAAGCCTGGCCAGAAATGATTCATCGCTATGCGGCCATGTCATTGGGTGTGTTAGCTCTTTTTATCACGGGGCTTTCTATTGCCAATCGAAAACATCCTGGTCATCCGCACAAATTAGCGCTGACTTTAATGGTTTTGTTAATTTTTCAAGGACTGCTAGGCAAATGGACTGTGACGATGAAATTATTCCCACCTGTCGTGATGGGCCATTTAATCGGCGGCTTTGCGGTACTCAGCGTATTGTATTTACTCTGCCTGCGTTTAACGCAAGCGGTGCAACCGCTACGTGATTTAAGCGCTGCACGATTTAAAGTATCGGCGGCGATTGGTCTTGGATTATTGGTTATACAAATTGCTTTAGGTGGTTGGACTTCTTCTAATTATGCTGCACTGGTTTGCTC
>CAXNEI010000229.1:0-3169 GCA_964201195.1 Gammaproteobacteria bacterium | reverse complement strand
AATATCAGCCAAAGCTTTTATATCAGCCACTTCGCATAAAGGATTTGAAGGTGTTTCAATAAAAAATAATTTGGTATTGGATTTTATTGCCGCTTGCCAACCCGCTAAATCAGTCAGCGCAACATAACTGGTTTGAATGCCAAATTTCGCAAGATATTTATCGAATAATACATGGGTGGTACCGAATAGACTGCGTGAAGCAATAATATGATCACCGGCGGATAATAAGCCTAACGCTACACTTAAAATCGCTGCCATGCCTGAGGCAGTAGCTACAGCGCGTTCGCCTTTTTCTAAAATAGCCAAGCGCTGTTCAAAAGCTTTTACCGTAGGATTAGTAAATCGTGAATACACATTGCCTGGCTCAGCACCAGAAAACCTTTGCGCTGCTTGTTCCGCAGAATCAAAAACAAAACTGGAGGTGGCAAAAATCGGTTCGCTGTGTGAATTTTCATTGGTGCGTAATTGACCGGCGCGAATGGCTAGGGTTTCGGGTGAAAATTCGTTGGGGTTTAATTCGTTCATTAAGGTTCCCTTATTTGCATACCCCAAAGGGGTTATACATACCAGCCCAGGGCAAGGCCCTGGGTAAAAAGCATAGAAAAAAACAGAGCCCTGTAAGGGCGAAACATCAACAACTCTATTTTATGTCACGCCCTTACAGGGCTGAAAAAATAATTACATTCCCATTTCCCAGGGCGTTGCCCTGGGCTGATATATCATGCCCTTTCAGGGCTAAAAATTCCTATGCCGGATTATGCAAATCAATCACTTCATGATCGGCATTGGGTTTTTTCGCTGAATCATTACGCGACTGCTCAAGCTTATTTAAATACGCCTGATCAATACCACCGACGACATATTCTCCGGTAAATACCGAACTTTCAAATTGAGCAATCTGTGGATTGCCTTCGCGCGCTGCATCCCATAAATCTTGCAGATCTTGGTAAATTAATCGATCAGCACCAATTTCTCTACAGACTTCCTCTTCACTGCGACCATGCGCAATTAATTCATGGGCCGCGGGCATATCAATGCCATAGACATTCGGATAACGCACAGGCGGCGCGGCAGAAGCAAAATAGACTTTACGCGCACCGGCTTCTCGCGCCATATCGATAATTTGTCTACACGTTGTTCCGCGAACAATGGAATCATCAACTAATAAAACATTTTTTCCTTGGAATTCTAAATTAATCGCATTGAGTTTTTGGCGCACGGATTTTTTCCGCTGACCTTGACCAGGCATAATAAAAGTGCGGCCGATATAACGATTTTTCACAAAACCTTCGCGGTATTTCACGCCTAAAGAATTCGCTAATTCTAATGCACTGGTACGACTGGTATCTGGAATAGGCATTACTACATCAATGTCGTGATCGGGCCAGGTTTTTAAAATTTTCTCTGCTAAGGTTTCGCCCATCCGCAATCTAGCTTTATAAACAGAAATACCGTCAATAATAGAATCGGGGCGCGCTAAATAGACATATTCAAAGATACAGGGGGTTGCTTGAGTTTTCTTCGCACATTGTCGAGTGTGAATCGTACCATCCGCAGTGACATACACTGCTTCGCCAGGTGCGACGTCACGAATAATTTCAAAACCCGCAGCACTTAAGGCAACGCTTTCGGAAGCAATCATCACTTCCATGCCTTGATCGGTTTTGCGTTGACCAAAAATTAAGGGACGAATACCAAAGGGATCGCGAAATCCGACAATGCCATAACCGGTAATCATTGCCACTGCGGCATAAGCGCCCTCACATCTTTCATGTAAAGCACTCACTGCTGCAAAGACGTCATCGGGTGAAGGAATTAATTTACCCAGCCGTTGTAATTCATGGGCCAATATATTGAGTAATACTTCAGAATCCGACTGAGTATTAATGTGACGTAAATCAGCGGTAAATAAAGCCTGCGCCATCGCTTGGGTATTGGTGAGATTCCCGTTGTGCGCCAGGGTAATACCGTAAGGTGAATTGACATAAAAAGGTTGCGCTTCGGCAGAGCTAGAACTACCGGCTGTCGGATAACGCACATGGCCAATGCCCATACGACCTTGCAAAGTTTGCATGTGTCGGGTGCGAAAAACATCGCTGACCATGCCATTATCTTTGCGCAGATAAAAACGATTATTATCGCAAGTGACTATGCCCGCAGCATCTTGTCCACGATGCTGCAACAAAGTCAGTGCATCGTATAACACTTGCTTTACTTCGGACTGACCTACTACACCGACTATGCCACACATGTGCTTCTTACCTTTTGAGAGGGAACTTTTAAAACGCCAACTTAATTTTCACGAAATTCAAAAACCAATCTTCTAATGCTAAAAAATAGGGCAAGCCTTTAGAAGTTTGCCAAGTCAGAGTTTTTTCAAACCAACCTAACCAATCGATAACGATTACCACCAACAGAAGAATAATTACCGCTCGCGCACTGCCAAACAATGCGCCCAATAAATGATCTACTGAACCTAAGCCAGAAGAATTCACTGCTTGCTTCAGTAAACGGCCGATCATATTACCAACCACGAAGGTTAAGATAAACAAAATCACCGAAGATATTGCTAAACGGATGCCGATGGACTCAATTGAGTCCGGCAATAGCAGCGCCAACTTAGGCGCCCACAAGCGTGCGCACAGAGATGCAGTCAACCAAGCTGCTAACGAGAAAGCTTCACGAACAAATCCGCGAGACACGCCCAAAACAATAGAGATAATAAAAGCGGCTAATATGCCTAAATCAATCCAGTTCATCATATGCTCCTATGCTAAGGCAGATACTGCTCTACTTTGCCATTCATTTTCAGTTCTTTCCGCAATTGCGCCAATAGTTGCTCCGCACGCTGCTTTTTTATCTCTGGCCCAACAAATACATGGGGTATTTTTTGCCCATCTTCTCGAGCATAAGCGAAATAACCGCGGGCCTGCAATTGGGCAACGCGCTCTTCCACTTTAGTCGAAGCAGGCGCATCGTCTAATTGAATAGTCCAAGCCGGCGTAGGCAGTTGTTTTGAGGTTAAATCCGTCATACTCTGCCGACGCACATCAGCAATAGTGCGGTTTATTTCGTCTATTTCTGCATTGGGTGACGGTAGAAAAGGCACGGGGCCAGATAAATCTGCTTTTTCTGGCAAGGCTAAAGGCTCCGCAGTAAAAGGCATTTT
>CAXNEI010000228.1:0-3199 GCA_964201195.1 Gammaproteobacteria bacterium | reverse complement strand
AGCAATAGCAAGAAGAGAAACAGTAAAACCGAGAAAGTTGCACCACAGAATAGTTGATTACTATAGAGAAGAAGATGATCCTGGCATAAAGTGGGCTTTTCCCGATAAAATTGTTTTTCAAAAACTTCAATTATTTCAGCCGCAAGCAGAGTATCGATTTGCATTCTCGTTAAAAAATGCGCTTGAAATCAATCAAACACAGCAGCAACTTCGCCTTGTTGAGCCTATAAAGAATCAAAGAACAATGCCATATCCACATCGTGACTTAAAAATTGGTAATATTAGTCGTTGGTGTAAAATTCATGAATTCATGTAGAAAATTGCTCAAAGATACATTTTTGAATTATTTTACTGCGTTTGCAATGATGAGGATAGATGTCGATATTATTTTTTTATAGATCCCGCGATCAAGTCGCGGGATGACGGTTTTTTAGGGGGCGCCGGAAAAAGACTGGCCAATGCTGTTCAGCCTTTAGAAGCTACTCCCACAAAATGCTAGCTTGTTCTCGGTATAAATGAATTTTCTTATCGGCGGAACTATTAGAAGCCGCGTAGCGGCTATTGATGGTAGGCAGGTCGTTTACGGCCTGCAAAAAATTGGAGTTTATTTTTCGTCTTTCGTCCTGTAGGGACGATTGAAAATTATTAATTCTGATTTTTTATTCAGTCGTCCCGCTGGGACGAGGTTTTTTATTAACTTCCTATGCAGGCCGTAAACGACCTGCCTACCTTCACTGACTGCTACGCAGTCTTTAGTTCATATCAACGAAGCTGCTCCAAGACTTCATCCACAGCCGATATTCTTTTTTCTACATCGCTTAGATCCATCACAAAGCGCAAACGATCAACGCCATTTAATCGATAAATATTCGATTGTTGTTGAATCAGTTTAACTAAACGCAAAGGATCTACTTGTGTATCACCGCTGAATTCAATTTGGCCACCACCAGGGCCCGCTTCGATTTTTTTAATCCCCAATTGAGTCGCTTTTAATTTTAATTGAGTGACTTTAAATAAATTTTTAATCGGCTCTACTAAGGGGCCAAAACGATCAATCATTTCCGCCTGTAGATCAATAAGCGTTGCTACTGTGTTCGCATTGGCAATGCGTTTGTATAACACCAAGCGCAAACTGACGTCACCGCAATAATCGGTAGGAATTAGCGCAGGAATTTTTAAATTAATTTCTGGGCCTTGTTGGAAAGGTTGGTCGAGGTTTGGCGTTTTGCCTTCTCTAATGGCTTTTACTGCACTTTCTAACATTTCCATATAGAGTGAAAAACCGATCGCATGCACATGGCCACTTTGTTCATCCCCTAATAATTCCCCTGCACCACGAATTTCTAAATCGTGATTAGCCAGCGTAAATCCAGCACCTAAATCTTCCGCTTCGGTGATGGCTTCTAAACGTTTAATTGCATCAGCGGTCATAGTTTTTGGCGGTGGCGTTAATAAATAGGCATAGGCTTGATGATGAGAACGACCCACGCGGCCACGCAATTGATGCATTTGCGCTAAACCTAATTTATCGGCGCGATCCATAATAATCGTATTGGCGGTGGGCACATCGATGCCGGTTTCAATAATGGTGGTGCAGACCAATAAGTTATAACGCTTATGATAAAAATCTGCCATCACTTGTTCAAGTTCACGTTCATGCATTTGACCATGAGCAATAGCAACGCGGGCTTCCGGCACTAATTCCGTTAATTGTTCTGCAGTTTTTTCAATGGTTTTGACTTCATTATGCAGATAATAAACTTGGCCGCCGCGTAATAATTCGCGAGAGATGGCTTCTTTTAATACCACGGCATTATATTCACGGACAAAAGTTTTAATCGATAAACGTTTCGCTGGTGGTGTCGCAATAATTGAAATGTCGCGCATTCCTGCCATGGCCATATTTAAAGTTCGCGGAATCGGTGTAGCAGTGAGCGTTAACATATCGACTTCTGCACGGAGTGCTTTTAATTGTTCTTTGTGCTTGACGCCAAATCTATGTTCTTCGTCGATAATCACTAAACCTAAGCGTTTAAATTTGACGCCGGGTTGGATTATTTTATGGGTACCAATCACTAAATCCACATGGCCAGATTCTAATCTGTCTAATACTTGCTGCTGTTCCTTTGCGCTGCGAAAGCGGGATAACACTTCCACTTGAATGGGCCAATCGGCAAAGCGATCTTTGAAAGATTCATAATGCTGTTGAGCAAGCAAAGTGGTGGGCACTAAAATGGCCACTTGCTGGTGATTTTGAATGGCAACAAAAGTCGCGCGCATCGCCACTTCGGTTTTGCCAAATCCCACATCGCCGCAGACTAATCTGTCCATCGGTTGTGGCGATTTCATGTCTTCTATTACCGCAGCAATTGCGGTTTGTTGATCCGGTGTTTCTTCAAAGGGGAAGCTAGAACAAAATAATTCATAATCGGTATTATTTAATTCGTAGCGAAAACCTTGTCGTGCGGCGCGGCGAGCATAAATATGCAGTAATTCCGCTGCAGTATCATTAATTTTTTCTGCGGCTTTGCGTCGCGCTTTTTGCCATTGATCGCTGCCCAAATTATTCAGTGGTGCATTATCTTCTTCGCCAGCAGAATAACGACTAATTAAATGCAGCGAAGAAACCGGCACGTATAATTTAGCGTTGTTGGCGTATTCCAAACAGAGAAATTCTAAGGTTTGACCATCAATGGCTAAACATTGCAAGCCTTGATAACGGCCAACGCCGTGATCGATATGCACTACCGGTTGGCCAATATGCAGTTCGGTTAAATTTTTAACTAGGGTATCGGAGAAATTTTCTGCCGCTTTTTGGCGGCGGCGTTGTTGCATCACTTGATGACCGAATAATTGTGCTTCGGTCACTATGCTGATGTTGCGTGCAGGTAGTTCGACGCCTGCTTCTAATAATCCGATAGTTAAAGCTATGGGCGCGTCATCGGCTAAAAATTCTTGCCAATTATTTAGAGTTTTTGGATAGACATCGATGCGTTGGAGTAATTCTAATAAAGTCTCGCGTCGGCCCGCAGATTCAGCACAAAATAAGATTCTCTGTTGCTGATGTTGTTTTAAATAACTCTGTAATAAATAAAGCGGTTGATGGGCTTTCGCATCAATAGGTAATTGCGGTGGCGTTAAGCAGTCTGCGTTATGATGATAAGGTTTGCTGATTTCAATCTCAGTTTCATGCAAACGC
>CAXNEI010000227.1:0-3204 GCA_964201195.1 Gammaproteobacteria bacterium | reverse complement strand
TAGCGACAAAAGATCTCGGCAAATTATGCTGCCGAATATACTGTTCGCGCCATGCACACAAGGCTTTTAATACCGACAGTTGCTGACTATTAAAAAACCAAGCAGATGAGAGCGTTAAATAATACTCCTCGGGTAAGGGTATGTGTTCTTTCGCCGGAATTAACTGTTGGCAATCTTCCAATACCCAAGCCAGTCTATTTTGTTGCTCTAGTCGTTCGCATAACAATTCATAGCAGGGTAATAAATATTTCACATCATGTGCCGCATACAGCAATTGATCTTCTGTGAGCGGACGTTGCAACCAATTAGTCCGTGTTTGCGTTTTATCTAAATCAATGTCTAATAATTTTTTAACAAGGGATTGATAGCTCACTTGCGGACCTAAACCTATATAGGCTGCGGCAATTTGAGTATCAAATACAGACGCTATTTTATTGCTTGGCCAATAAGAAAAAATTTCCATATCTTCTTGGCCAGCATGAAATACTTTAATCACTGGAGATTGCAAAACTTCACTGAAATAATCAGGTAATTGCTGAATAGCTAGCGCATCAATCAAATATTGAGTATGCACATGAGAAGCATCCGCTACTTGTAATAACGCTAATTCAGGATAGAAAGTCGTTGAGCGTTCGAATTCTGTATCAAGCGCAATAATAGGCTGTTGAATCCAAGACTGACAAAGGCTCTGCAATTGTTCGGCATGATTAATCCACTTCATCAATTTGTCTCATAGAAGAATACGCCCTTGTAATGCATAGCCTAACGTATTGCCATCAATTAATTCTAACTCACCACCCATGGGGACACCGTGAGCAATACGGCTGACTTTAATAGGATGCTCTGGTCGTGTTTGATTCACCTGCTTAATTAAAGTTAATAAATAATGAGCGGTGGCTTCACCTTCCATGGTTGAGTTAGTGGCTAAAATCACTTCTTCAATAGCTTCTTTTAATAATCGCTCTTTTAACGCAGGCAAACCTAAGGCTTCTGGCCCTAAACCTTCCAACGGCGACAGCCGCCCTAACAAGACAAAATATTTTCCCCGATAGACACCCGCTTGCTCCAATGCGACTAAATCTGCTGGGCTTTCTACGATACACAGCAGCTGCGCTTCTCGCTTTGGATCCGCACATAAAGGGCACAGTGTTTCTTCTGCAAAAATTCGACACACTTGGCAGTGACCAATTTTAGCCAATGCAATTGCAATGGCTTCTGACAAACTTGCTGCTGCTGCACGATTTCTTTCTAATAAATGTAACGCCATACGCTGAGAGGATTTTGGCCCGACACCTGGCAAACATTGCAACGCAGTAATTAAGGATTGAAGAATGGGCGAAAAAATCATGGGTGAAAAACCTAAAGAAGAAATCTAAAACGGCATTTTAAAATCGGCAGGTAAATTTATACCACCCGTGACATCAGCCATTTTTTGTTTATTTTGCAGTTCAATTTTCCGCACTGCATCATTGACTGCCGCAGCAATAAGATCTTCTAATATACTAAGCTCTTCTTTCATCAATGAAGGATCAATTTGCACTTTCACCACGTCATGACGACCGGTCATAGTTACAGTGACCAAGCCTGCGCCGGCCTCACCGACTTGTTGTTGCTGCGCTAATTCTTCCTGCATTTTTTTCATCTGCTCTTGGATTTTTTGCGCTTGCTGCATCAAACCGCCAAATGCGTCTTTCATAATGAATGCTTCCTACAGAGGTTTAATGCTATCTTTCACAATAGTTGCCGAAAAAGTATTTTCGAGCTGCTGAACAAAATGATCTTGCTGCATGTGTGAAGTAGCTTGCTGTAACTGCTCTGCCTGTTGCGCTTCTTGCATTTGCATCGGTGTTTTTTGTTGTGGCTCTGCAATTTCAATATGGAGCTTTACCGCTCTCGCCAAACCTTGCTGCAAAGCCATTTCCAATTTTTGCACAGCCTGAATGGTTTTTAATGCTTCGTAGCGCGGACTCAGCGTTAACAGATATTTATGTTCTGTTTTTTCTGTGAGCACACAATGCCGCGCTAAATTTAAACTAGCGCCCTGCAAAGATAATTGTGGAATGAGCTCTACCCACTCAAGTGATTCCGTTATTGCAGAAACAGGATGCGGTGAAATAACAGGAGCTGGAGTGGGCCGTGCTATGTGCTCTTGAATCGGCTGCGCTGCTTGAGCCAGCAACGGAGTAGATAACTCAGCCACGGGATTAAACAAATGCAAGCGCAGCAACACCATTTCCATCGCCATTTTAGGATCAGGACTTAAAGATAAATCGCGCCGACCCAATAAAGTGATTTCATAAAAGACTTGAATATCTTCTGCTGTTATTTTTTTTGCTAACGCTAAAATAGCGTCTTTGTCACCGAGACTGTTATCTATCGCATCTGGCGCAGCTTGAGCAATAGCAATGCGATGAAAAAGTCCGGCCAAATCGGCTAATAAACGAGAGAAGCTGACGCCCTGCTCATACCATTCATTAATTAACTGTAAACCTTGTTCAAGATTTCGCTCCGCTAAACTCGCGCAGAGTTTCAGCAAACGGCCACGATCGACGGTACCCAATAAACTGTCTACTTCTGTCGCAACTAATTGACCATTACCAAAAGCAATAGCCTGATCTGTTAAACTCAAAGTATCGCGCACGCTACCTTCACCTGCTCGCGCTAGAGCCCATAAAGCGGGCTCTTCAAAAATAATATTTTCTTGTTTTAATAAATCGCCTAAATAAGTCACTAGCTTTGGCGCAGCAACGCTTTTTAAGCTAAATTGCAAACAACGGGATAAAACGGTAATGGGTAATTTTTGCGGATCCGTCGTCGCCAACAAAAATTTAACGTGAGGCGGCGGCTCTTCTAAAGTCTTTAATAAGGCATTAAAGCTGTGCGTAGACAACATATGCACTTCATCGATCAAATAAATTTTATACCGACCACGGGCGGGTTTATATTGAACGTTGTCTAATAATTCGCGGGTATCTTCTACTTTGGTGCGTGAGGCCGCATCTACTTCAATTAAATCAATGAAGCGACCCTGATCAATCTCCACACAAGAGCTACATACACCGCAAGGCTCTGCACTAATTCCTTGCTCGCAATTTAGACATTTAACTAAAATACGCGCCAGAGTCGTTTTACCAACGCCGCGAGTTCCGGTGAATAAATAAGCATGATGAAGACGTTGTTGTTCTAATGCATGAGTCAAAGCCT
>CAXNEI010000226.1:0-3208 GCA_964201195.1 Gammaproteobacteria bacterium | reverse complement strand
TTAATTAAATCTTTCATTCCGCGAGATTCTAACTGAAAAATCGCGGTAGTTTCTGCAGATTGTAATAATTTAAAAGTTGCCACATCGTTAAGCGGAATTTCGGTAATATTTAATAATGGCTCTTGTGTCTGGGCATTTTTTTGATTAATTGCTCGCACAGCCCAATCAATAATGGTCAGTGTACGCAAACCAAGAAAGTCGAATTTTACTAAGCCAACGGCTTCTACATCATCTTTATCAAATTGCGTGACTAAATGCTCGCCCGCTGCATCGCAATACAACGGCGCAAAGTCGGTTAATTTCGACGGCGCAATCACCACACCACCGGCGTGTTTTCCTGCATTACGGGTTAGGCCTTCGAGCTTTAACGCCATATCAAGAATTTCTTTTACTTCTTCATCGGTGGTATATAAAGTTTTTAATTGTTCTTCATCTTCTAAGGCTTTGGTTAAGGTAATACCTAATTCAAAGGGAATTAATTTCGCAATGCGATCGACAAAGCCATACCCTTTACCCAAAGCACGACCCACATCGCGCACCACCGCTTTTGCCGCCATAGAGCCAAAGGTAATAATTTGCGAAACGGCTTCACGACCATAGGTATTGGCTACATATTCAATGACGCGATCACGACCTTCCATACAAAAGTCGATATCAAAGTCGGGCATAGAAACCCGCTCAGGATTTAAAAATCGCTCGAACAGCAAACCATAGACCAATGGATCTAAATCGGTAATGCGCAACGCATAAGCCACTAATGATCCAGCACCAGAACCCCGACCAGGCCCCACTGGCACACCATTGTTTTTTGCCCAACGAATAAAATCCATCACAATTAAAAAGTAACCGGCAAAACCCATACTGTTAATGACTTTTAATTCTTCATCTAACCGATGTTGATAATCTGCTTGAGTAAACGCTTCTCGGCCAACAACTTTTTCTTGCAAACGCTCGACTAAACCTTCTTGTGTTTGCTGTGTTAAATACTCTTCCACACTGCATTGACTGGGCGTGGGATAATTAGGTAAGTGATAAATATCGAGAGGAACATGCACCGTGCAACGTTTAGCAATTTCTACGCTATTAGCTAAAGCCTCTGGTAAGTCGGAAAATAATTCCTGCATTTCTTCGGCAGAGCGTAAATATTGCTGATCGGTGTAAATGCGCGGTCTATGCTCATCCTCTAAGATCCGCCCTTGATGAATACAGACTTTGACTTCGTGAGCATCAAAATCTTCTGCATGAATAAATCGCATATCGTTAGTTGCGACGATGGGACATTCGGTTTCGTGGGCCAATGTTACTGTGGCGTGAATTAAATTTTCGTCTTCTGTTTTCCCGGTACGCTGCACTTCCAAATAAAAGCGATCCTGGAAAATAACCATAAACTGACGCAATAAATTCTGCGCTTCTTCAGTTTTATGGCCTAACAACAAATGGCCTAATTCACCTTGTGCCGCGCCACTTAAGGCAATTAATCCTTCACTGTAATTTTTCAACCAATCCCATCGCACCACGGGCTTACCTAAAACTTGACCTTCGGTGTAGGCTTTCGATAATAATTGAGTAAGATGGAGATAACCCAGTTGGTTATGGGCTAACAAGCACAGGCGAAAGACGCCTTCTTTTTCATTGGGTGACTGCAACCAAATGTCGCTGCCAAAAATGGGTTTAATGCCAGAAGCTTCCGCCGCTTTTTGAAATTTGACTAAGCCAAATAAATTACTTTCATCGGTCATTGCCACTGCGGGCATATTTAATTCAGCCAAGCGCTTCATCAGCGGCTTGATCCGCACAATGCCATCCACAATGGAATATTCCGTGTGAAGGCGAAGATGGATGAAAGTGGGTGATGCAGTTGTCATTTTAAACTTCCAACAACTCCCGCACTGGCGCAAAGGAACGGCGGTGAATTGGCGAAGGCCCTAATTTTTTTAATGCAACGCAATGTGCTTTCGTTGGGTAACCTTTATGTTGAGCCAAACCATAACCAGGATAATAATCATCTAACAACATCATTTCTTGATCGCGAGCCACTTTGGCAATAATTGAGGCAGCGCCAATAGCGCGAACTTTTAAATCGCCCTTAATAATAGCTTGACTCGGATAAATCCAGCGCGGGCATTTATTTCCATCGACTAAAACTAATTCTGGCATGATCGATAATTTTTCTACCGCACGTTTCATGGCTAATAAGCTGGCTTGCAGAATATTGATCTCATCAATTTCTTCTACCTCGGCACGACCAATCGCCCAAGCAATCGATAAATCACGAATCTGTTGGGCAATTTTTTCCCGTTGTTTTTCCGATAATTTTTTTGAATCGGTAATAAAAGGAATAGGTTTTAGCGGATCTAAAATCACTGCTGCCGCAATGACTGCACCAGCTAACGGACCACGCCCTACTTCATCGACACCGGCAACGCGACCTAAATGAGTCATTGGATTACGCATGATCTATTACCTCGGCAATCGCAGCAGCTGCGCTTTCGCTGGCATTTTTGCGTAATTGTTGATGAAGCGTTAAGAAGTCTTGCTGTAAGAATTCTTGATTTGCACGATTCAATTGTTCTAACAGCGCTGCCGTTATTTTTTCACTGGTGCAATTTTGCTGAATTAATTCCGGCACCAATAATTGATTCGCCAAGACATTGGGTAAAGCAACAAACCGAGATTTTACTAACGGCGCAATAATGCGATGGGTTAATTCCGCCCATTTATAGACGACGACCATCGGTTTTTTTAATAGCATAGCCTCTAAGGTCGCAGTGCCTGAAGCCAGCACCACGCAATCAGCCAATGCCATCGCTTCATGGGAGTTGCCTTGAATTCTGCGCCAGGGAAAACTCTCTAATTGATCGCCTAATTCTTGTTGTAATAACTGTTCGAATTGTTTTTGCCTTGCTGCATTGACTAACGGAGTAATAAATTTCACTTCTGGCAGTTGCTGATGAATACTTTTCATCGCACGAATTAATTCCGGTGCAATATGCGTTAACTCACCACCACGACTGCCAGGCAGTACAGCAATTATTTTATCTGTTACTGCATAATCCCACGCTTGCCGTAATTGAAGGTTATTCTGCTCTAAATCAATTTGGTCGGCTAATGGATGTCCTACGTACTGCACTGGCACTTTATGCTTTTGGTAAAAATCCGCTTCGAAGGGAAATAACGTCAACATTAAATCGACGCTTTTCTTAATGCC
>CAXNEI010000225.1:0-3231 GCA_964201195.1 Gammaproteobacteria bacterium | reverse complement strand
GGTAAAAAAGATGTCAGAAACGGGAATATTATTTTTAGCATTTGAAGGATTGTTTAGTTGGAATAAAGCAAGGATTAAGTGTTTTTCAATGATTGTAATGGCCATGATCAGCGCCCAATCGGTTAATCTTGCTGATGTTGCGGATCATGCAAAACCTGATAACAGTACTAAATATGAATCGTTATACAAAAGAATACAACGATTTTTTGTGGAGTTTAAGCTCCCATTTGATGATATTGCCCAATTTACATTTAAACTCTTTAAATTTTCTTCATGTAGTTTGATAATAGATCGCACGAATTGGTGGTTTGGTGATAAGCACATTAACTATCTTGTTCTATCTGTTCGCTATAAAAATGTTGCCATTCCTTTATTTTGGCGTGCATTGGGCAAGTGCGGAAATTCTACATCTAAAGAACGTGTTGAAATATTAAAACGCTTTATAACCTGCTTTGGTAAGGCAGTCATAAGCGATTTTTGTGGAGATAGAGAGTTCGCGTCAATTGACCTATTGAAATACCTTTTTACTGAATCTATACCCTTCACTTTACGTATTAAGGGTGATTGCAAAGTTAAAAACAGCAGAGGGAAATCGGTTCAAATTAAGAGCTTACTTAGAGATATAAAGCCAGGTGAGTCAAGGGTTATGAAGCAAATTATTGTTCTAAAACAATGTGTTGATGTAGTTTCTTTTCTTGATTCTAGTGGTGAGCTTGTGATTATAGCAACGAACCATAATATGGATACAGTGCAGGATAGACATATTAATCGCAATCAGATCGAAACCATGTTTAAGGCAATGAAAACACAAGGATTCAATCTTGAAGATACTCATATAACGAACCCAGAGCGCTTGGAAAGACTGATGGGGGCAATGGTTATGGCCTTTGTGTGGTCTTATAAGCTCGGAGATTATATCGATGAAGAGCGTCCGATTAAAGTAAAGACACACGGCAGAAGGCTAAGAAGCGTTTTTAAAACCGGATTTAAATTCTTAATCAATCTGTTCAGCAATATTAGCCAGCGAATTGAAGAGTTTATCGCAGTTATTTCGCTTATCTTTCAGGGTGAAAAATTTGCATTTAAATCAATAAATTCAAGGTGGTTATAAAAATCATGGTGTACTATGATATTTATAACCACCATAATCATAGCCTTGCTTAATTTTAGATGTATGGAAGTTGAAAATAGTGCCATCCAGTTTAACACCGGCGCTAGATAAGCGTTTAGCCGTCATTTCTATTTCTGTTGGTCGATGCATATTGGCTCCCAAAACCAAAAAATTTATACCAGAGAGCGTACCTACTAAAACACCATCCGTGACCCAAAGAAGAGGTGCCGTATCAATGATGACAAGATCATAGTCTTTTGAGAAGGTTTTTAACCATTTTTTAAACACTTCACTCATAAGAAGTTCAGAGGGGTCGGAGGGATAATTTCCACAAGGCAATATTGATAAATTGGGATGACATCCTTCGGTAATGACTTGTTCACGAGTTGCTTTACTAGTTAACAAATCGGCTAAGCCTGGTTTTGATGGAATGTTAAATTGATTATGTAATGCGCCTCTACGAAGATCAGCATCAATTAGCAGAACCCGCTTACCCGAAGTGGCTAAGAGGTAAGCTAAATTGCATGAGATAAACGTTTTTCCTACGGCGGGTGAAATGCCTAAAATAGTAATGATATTGTTCGATGTAGAACAGAGGCTAACGTGTAAACTTGTACGCAAACTACGTAATGACTCAATTGACGAATTGTGTGTACTTCTAAAAGCCAACAAAGGAGGACTTACTTTAGAAGTATTTTTAAACTGACCCATATTGGTACTTTGTTCTTTAGAGTAGGGAATAATGGCTAAATTGACGATACCAAATTTTCGTTCGCACCAGTGAGGGTCATTAACGCGAGGAGAAAAATTTTTGCGCATTAAAATAATGACTGCACTTAAAAGCAGTCCCAAAAAAATGCTCCAAACATAGACTAAATCACGCCTTGGAGGAAGTGAGAGCTGAGGTAGTTTAGCATAAGAGAGAATATGCACGTCACTGATCGTTCCTTCTTTAATCACCTTTAGCTCTTGTATTTTGTTAAGCAATATTAGATATAGTGAGTTTGTTGCTTTGACATCGCGCATAAAACTAACAGCAATTTGATCTGAAACTGGAATATGTTTCAGTTTTTTTTCTAATTGGTGTCGAACACGGTCTATACCCTTAATTCGATCATTTAGCTGAAACATTAGAGGATGTTCTAATGTATATCGCCGTAATTTATTCACTTTATCAATCTGTAATTTCGCTCTTTGTTTATCAAGTGTGACCAATTGGGCAAAAAGTGCCTGTGATTGAGCCTTTATATTTATTTGCCCACTCTTGGTTCGATATTTACTCAAATCCGTCTCAGCTTTTTCTAAACTTTTCTTTGCTAATGGCAGTTGTTGATGTAAAAAGGTAAGGGTTTTAGCAGCCTCCAATGACTTTTTTTCTGCATTTTTATTTGAAACGATATTAGCAATGGAATCGAGCACATGCATTAATTTTTCAGGATCCGGGCCAGTTAAGGTAATTTGTAATACACCTGTCGGTTGTCTTCCACTGCCAAGATCGGTAATTTTAAAATGTTTAAGCAAGGATTGAATAGCTTGAAATTCAGGTTGTTTTTTCAGTATAAATTCAGACCCTAATGGTGCATCGATCGCTTCTATTTCAAGGCTAATTTGGTGATCGGTGCTGGTGATCAACCTTCCAATAGCTCCTTGAATAATTAATTCTCCTGTCTCACTATATAAACAAAAATGTCCTGGTTTATCATAAACCAAGCTAAATCCCTTATTAAGCAATTTGGGCGGTGTTTTAAATGACTTAACCTGAATTTTTTTTGAGGAACTGACAAAGGGAACTAATTTTCTCATGATCCATAACTGCTTTGGCTCAGCTACAATATCAAGCCCATTGGCTTGGATCACCGGCGATAATATGTATCGAGATCGAATTAGCGCCATCTGAATGGCTGAGGCGTTTTCAGATGAAGCACCATCCAACATGGTTGCCAAATTGCGGCCAACATGTATTCCACTACCGCCTTTAGCGTCTTCAATTTGGATTATTGCATCCGCTTGATATTGAGGGATCTGCATGGATAGAAAAAAAATGCCACAAACAAGAGTTGCACAGGTAATCAAAATGATTAGCCATTTATTTTCTGCAAAAAAATAAAATATTTGTGATA
>CAXNEI010000224.1:0-3234 GCA_964201195.1 Gammaproteobacteria bacterium | reverse complement strand
TATCTTCTTGTGTAATAATCGCATCCGCACCTTCAGGCAATAGCGCGCCGGTGAATAGTCGCATGACATGATTGGGCTTCAAGGGTGGCGGAATTTCTCCTGCATAACAAATACATTGAACGGGCATAGGAGAGTCTAATGAAATGTCTGCCGCTCTTACGGCATAGCCATCCATGGCGCTATTATTCTGCAAAGGTAAATCCAACTCAGCAATAATATCCTGCGCAGTAATACGACCCAAAGCTTGTTGCAGCGGTATAACTTCTGTTGCTAAAAGCATTTTTGGCCAAGCTAGAATTTTTTCTAAGGCTTCATTAAAAGACAGCATACTAACCTCCCGTCGCATTCATAAAACGCACCAATTGAGGCTGATCATCCTCTATATTAAATACATGTCGTTCTGGCTTATGTTGAATGCTAGAAATTAATTTACTTTTCACCGCGGCAATGCCTTCGCTGCGCAACAGGGTTTTAATATCTATACCTTGACTATGACCTAAACAATATAAAATAAATCCTTCGTGAGTAAGCCGAATGCGATTGCATTGATGGCAAAAATTACAACTGTGCGGAGAAATAAATCCCACTTGAGTTTCAGTGCCGGGAATCCAATAATAACGCGCAGGCCCTGCATGCTGATTTCGCCCTACATTCGGCATCCAGTGATAACGCTTGCCCAATTGACTAATGAGTTGTTCATGCGATAAATAACATGCTGATCGACTGTGGCTTTGCACCACGCCTAAAGGCATTTCTTCAATAAAAGCAATATGCACACGTTTTTCTATGGCGAAATGAATCAGCGATTCTATCTCATCATCATTCACACCTTTTTGTATTACCGCATTCAGTCGAATGCGTGGAATGCCAATTTTACAGGCCGCATCAATTCCAGCGAGCACAGGTGACAATTCTGCTACGCGGGTAATTTTTTTAAATCGCTCTGGAATTAACGAATCTAAACTAATATTGAGCTGACTCAGGCCACTTTCTTTCAGCGTTTCTATATGATTTTCTAAATAAGTGCCATTGGTGGTTATCGCTAAATTTTTTCCTTTAAGTATTTTTCCTAGCGCCAATAAAAGGTAATCAATATCTGGATAAATCAAGGGTTCACCGCCGGTCACGCGAATTTTTTGCACGCCCAATTCGACAAAAGCTTGCGCAAGGACGAGAAATTCATCCGGTGTTAAACTTTTTTCACGAGCAACAAACTGCATTTTATCCGTCATGCAATAATGACAACGCATATTGCATCGATCGGTCACTGATAGGCGGACATAAGTCACTTGTCGACCAAAAGTATCGACTAACACACTATTTGTTCCCTTGCCGGCGTATTATGTTCAATCCAATATTCATTGCCGTCCGCACGAATTTCTTTTTTCCACAAGGGCACCGTTGTTTTTAATTGATCAATTAAAAACTCGCAAGCAGCAAAAGCTTCTGCTCGATGCGTTGCGCTAACGCCCACCAATACAATTTGTTCCTGTGGCAATAACTCGCCAATACGATGAATAATTTCTATCTGCTGAACGTCGGAAAATTGCTGCTGCACTTGCGCAACTAAACGTTGCAGCTCGCGCTCTACCATTCCTGGATAACATTCAATGTGCAGTGACGCCAATTGCAGAGTATGCGAAAAATCTCTAACCAGGCCGACGAATAAAGCTATGGCGCCGATAGGTCCTGGATTGGCATGTCGTAATTTATCGTAGATTTCCGCTACTGAAAAATCTTGTGTTTGCACAGAAATCATTTAGCCTCCCGTTACCTGAGGAAATAAAGCAATTTCGTCTGTGACTTGAATAAGGCAGGTGTGCGCTGCGTAGGTTTGATTCACTGCAGCAAATAAGTTAAGTGTAGAGATCTGCGGATAACGTCTGCGCACTTGAGCAATAAGTTCTGCAATGGAATGAATGGGTGGATCAAAGTGATCTTCTTCGCATCCAGTTAACTCCTTTAATCGCGCAAAGTATAAAACTTTCATGAAGTAGTTTCCCAGTTATTTTTACCACCTTGTTTTTTACTGACTTGAATATCGGTAATGCGCATATGTGGATCTACCGCTTTACACATATCGTAAAGTGTTAATGCAGCAACAGAGCAGGCGGTTAAGGCTTCCATTTCCACGCCTGTTGGCCCAGTGGTTTTACACTGCGCGGAAATTGCAATAAAACCTTGTTCGATACAAGGCGCGCACTCGACATCGATAGCGGTTAATGGCAGGGGGTGACACAAAGGAATTAATTCAGCACAACGTTTAGCTGCTTGAATACCGGCAATTTTTGCTACCGTGAGCACAGCACCTTTTTTATTGGTGTTGCTAATCACTTGATCGAGTGCTGACGCATTCAAATAAATTTTTCCTGTCGCTAATGCGATTCTCTGCGTGGTGGCTTTAGCGCTCACATCGACCATCTGCGCATCACCTTGGCCATCAATATGACTAAGAGAAGAAGTTGTTTTGTAATCTTTCATAATCTTCCGGCGTGTTAATATTCCAATAGGATTCATTAGCGCTGTAATGAATGAGTGGATGGCTTTTAATTTGTGCATACCAAGCCTGCATGCTGCGCAGTCCAGATTCCACCGCTTTATTTAATGCAGAAGCTTGCGCAACTTGATGTAATGCCATTAAATAATGTGCATCCTGACCTTTTAAATACACAGCATCATAAGATGCTATTTGAGTTAAAAACTCCTGCAATAAATTATCCGGCAAACCCATCGCATCACAGGGTATCGTCATTAAATAATCCGTTTGACATAGTGTTAATGCCGAAGCCAGCGCAACGAGGGGCCCTTGATAATTGGGCAAGCTATCTTCTATCCAAATGACAGATCTTGGCCATTCATATTCAGTTTTATTTTGCGCCACGCAATAAATGGGATCACATCCTGCAGCAGATAAGTAAGCAATTTGATGATCAATAAAAGGTTTGCCTTGCCACATTAATAGGGCTTTAGATTTTCCCATCCTACGACTAGCGCCACCAACAAAAATTGCACCTGCCACGGACTTCATTGACAACACTCCATCAATAATTGTTGAATGCGCGGCAAACAAGAACCGCAATTAGTGCCAGCTTTTATGCGGCTTCCTACTTGTTCTGGTGTGCGTAATTGTTGCTCGCGAATACAAGCAGTAATTTGTTTTTCGCCCACAGTAAAACACGCGCAAACAATCGCGCCTTTATCTTCTGCCGCACTAAATCGACCAGCCAATAAGGC
>CAXNEI010000223.1:0-3251 GCA_964201195.1 Gammaproteobacteria bacterium | reverse complement strand
ATTCGCAAATTAAATCATTATTCGCAACCATTGGTATTTTTATTGTGGGGTGCTCATGCGAAAAACAAAAGTGTTTTAATTAGTGAGAATAAACATCTGGTGTTAACTACAACTCACCCTTCTCCATTTTCGGCCCACCAAGGCTTTTTTGGTTGCCGTCATTTTTCAAAAACAAACGCTTTTTTAAAAGCAAATGGTCGTGAACCTATTGATTGGGATTTATGTAATTGAAAGTTTCCTGGGTAAACCGTATTATTCAGGGAGCTATTCGCTAAGCAAAAGCATCTTTTCCAAGGAGGGAAGAAAGCTCGGCATTACTGGAAATATAAGTGACGTTGTCTGTATTTTCTTTGCTTCTAATCGAAGCATGAAACGCTGTCTATTCGTAAATTCACCCACCAACACTTAAGCTTTGATGATTATGAACGCACAGGATTTTTAACACTATAATGACCCCGACAATTTAGACCACTAAAATTCAAAAATTTAGGAGATAATAGCCTCTACATTGGAGGTTAATATGGCAAAGAACAAGAAATGGTCATCTGCTGCTAAATTTGAGATTGCACTGCAAGCGATTAAAAATGAAACAACGCTAAATGAGATTTGTAAAAAATATGAGGTTTCCCCCAGTCAGGTGCATGCTTGGAAAAAACAGCTGTTAGAAGAGGGTATGCAGCTTTTTAACAAGGCTGAGAAGACATCCAAGCTAATTGCCGAGCATGAAGAAAAGCAACGGGTATTATATGAAACTGTTGGCCAGCTAACGATTGAGAGAGACTACATAAAAAAGTGTTGGAGCAAACTCCGCGGGAGCAGCGACAGCAATTAATTGAAAATAACCATGCTGAATTGAGTTTGCGACGACAATGTGAACTGTTACAGGTTAATCGCAGCACGCTTTATTATAAGGCGGCGGACATAGACGCAGTTGAGATTGATTTGTTGAATGAAATTCGTGAGATATGGGAGCGATATCCCTTTTATGGATATCGCCGTATCACCAAGGAATTGAAGTTCAAGGGCCATAAAATTAACCGCAAGCGTGTACAGCGCTTAATGCAGTTAGGCGGAATTCAGGCAATATATCCTGGCCCGAACACGAGCCGTCGGAATAAATTGCATGCGGTTCGTCCTTATTTATTGCGAGATTTGAAAATCGTTCGTCCCAATCAAGCGTGGATGATCGATATTACTTATTTGCGCATGAGGGGTGGTTTTATGTATTTAGTGGCCTTGATTGACGTACATAGCCGTTATATTGTTAGTTGGTCATTGTCCAATACCATGGAAACTGGGTTCTGTATCGATGCGCTAAAAAAGGGACTTGCAAACGCACAGCCAGAAATTATAAACAGTGATCAGGGGTCTCAATTCACGAGCGAAGACTGGGTAGATTATTTAGATGAATGGAATATTGATATAAGTATGACAGGCAAAGGCAGATGCCTTGATAACGTTTATATCGAGCGGTTTTGGCGCAGTTTTAAACGTGAAAATTTTTATCTGAATGAGTACAATACGGTAAAAGAGTTACGAATCGCCATTGACGAATACGTCGAATTTTATAATCAACGACGCTGGCACCAGTCGTTGAATTATGAAACACCTGCTGAAGTTTACTTTAAGCGGGAACGGGAAGCTTGTGGATATGTGGACGCGTCCTTCGGACCAGCCAACGCCCTTCGGGACGTGTGGACAAGCCATGGACAACGCCTAACACCCGCGTTGACCACAGCTTGACCACACTCGCTGGCTTCGCGACCACATACCCACAAGCACAATAACAGGTTTTTTTATTATTTTATAAAGAAAGCTAAAAGCTCCTAAATATTTTTAAGATCGTGGTCTAGACAGTAGGGGTCATTTCATTAGTTGGTTATTCTGGTGGGGGTAAATCTACCTTCATTAAATTAATCCTACGACTAATTGATATAAAGTCGGGTCAAATTTTAATTGATAATCAAGATATTAAAACAATCACAAAAGGGTCACTAAGAAAGCAAATTGGGACTATTCCGCAAGAACCCGAATTATTTCATCGCTCCATCATGGAAAACATTAAATTTGCCCGGATAGATGCAAGTGACGAAGAAATCATCGATGCAGCTAAAAAAGCCCGGTGTCATGACTTCATAATGGATTTACCGAAGCAATATCACTCATTAGTAGGTGAACGTGGTGTTAAATTATCCGGTGGGCAAAAACAACGCATTGCAATAGCACGCGCATTTCTTAAAAATGCCCCAATCCTACTCTTGGACGAAGCTACTTCATCGCTTGATTCATTCACTGAAAGCGAAATCCATGAAGCCTTACATCAAGTAATGACTAATAAAACCACCATTGTTATCGCACATCGATTATCTACTTTAAAAGATATGGATAGAATACTGGTTTTTGTGAATGGTGAAATCGTTGAGGATGGGGATTTAAATTCTTTGTTAGAAAATAAAGCAGGCCATTTTTATAAGCTTTGGAGAATGCAGTCTGAAGGATTTATACCTAGTATTTTAGATGAGAAAAGAGAAATGAAATGAATGAGATAAATCAAACTTCCGTGAAAAGTTTAGGTCTGTTTTCGGTGCTTGAGACAGCTATGGAGGTTAGATTCTTTTTTTTGGCTGCAATATTTATTCTTTGGGTCGATAATGTTTTTTTAAGCCTTCATCAACCTGGGATTATCGAGTTGATTAATGCCTCAGATTTACAAAAAGTAAATCTGTCACTATACCTGCTTCTAATTTTTGTGGCATTTTCATTTGTGAGCTCAATAGTACTTCCGTTCCTATCTTACTTTATAAATGAAATATATTTGGGTTTTCTATGGGGAAGAATAGAGAAATTTTTTAGTTTTGGCTCCAGATTTTCTGAAACACCCTCTGATTATGTTTCTGCATATAAGCTTAGAGAGATTGCACATTTGACTAAGGATAAATTTTTACTCGACGTCTATAACTCTTATGAAAAAACAAAATCAGAAAGAGAGAGTTTTATTGGAAAATTGGCTTCACTTGCACTTTATTGTTTAATTCTCTTGTCCATTAATTATTTTAAATATGGCCCCCAACAATCTATTTCAGTATTTATATTAAGTTATTTGGGTTCTTCCGAATCAATATGGTTTTGTATTATAGGATTGTTGTTACTGGTATTTTTTAGGTTTCATATAGATGATAGAGATTGTGTTTATTGCCCAAGCTTATACAGAGAGCTTGAGGAGAAAAAAAGACAAAATATGCCGCCATCAG
>CAXNEI010000222.1:0-3255 GCA_964201195.1 Gammaproteobacteria bacterium | reverse complement strand
AAGCTTACATTATTAGTCGGCAATTTCTTGTTTTCCTTTAGAGCCTGTTAAAAATCTACTGCGCTCGTGACGATTTTAAACAGGCTCTTCGCTCTTAAGGATTCACTCTCACCAGGCCATCACCGATGATTTCTGCCTCTACCTTAATATGACTCGATTTATTTTGCACCGGAATATGATCACCCAATTGACCCGACGCCAATGCAATGCCCGTTGTTTTAATCGTCATGCCATTCAGCGTTAAGGTGATGGTCACTTCTTCTTGTGGGTGAATGAGCGGTTTTGCTTTTAGCATATCCGGTGTGAGGACTTGTCCTGCGGGAATAGTCCGTTGCGCTAATAATCCCTCGAGTTGTTGTGTTTGCGAAAAATAGCCGCGTGTGAGATTGGTGACTTCTGTCGATTGACTGGTAATCATGGTTGCATCAATAGCCGCACCTTTCAGTAGCGGCTGTTTGCTCAGAAAAATAGTGTCGTAGAGATGTATTTGTATCGGCACATAAAGACTCCACTGTGGTGAAGGACAGCTGACTTTCAGCGATAATCTACCTCTTAATGCCTGTTGTTGTGTTGAGCTAACAACTAATTTTTGTGGGCAGCTGGGTAATGTTAATGATGGATTCAATTGACCTATTTCAGTTTTTATTTTTTGTTGTGGTGTTTGGTTTTGCTGTTGCGCATAGCTGTGCATAAAAGTATTAACGGCTGCTGCAATTTCTTTAGTGGTGGTTTCTGCTTGTGCAGGAGCTAGATGTAGCAGGGTAATGACCCATAATAAAATCTGCAAAACTTTTAACATATCGAGCTCGTATAAATGTGAATGCTATTTTCTACCAGCAAATAATGTTCCGCATTCTGTCCACCCTTCATTCAGGCATTGCCGCTTTAAAGCGGAAAATTTTTGCCGCTTTGCCGTTTCAATTATGCCGTTAGGTCTTTTTTCTGCCGCTTAAATCCCCCCTAACCCCCCTTTTTCAAAGGGGGGAATCTTTAAAATGGGCAGTATCAGCTTGGCATCCTGCTTGCTAACTCTTTTTATGAAAAGTCTCTTTGAGAAGATTTTAATGATGAGAGAGAAGCTCTATGCAAGTGTCGAATTCAATTTTTGGTATTCATGAGCAAGCTCTATTACTCAGTGGTAAACGGGCTTCCTTGCTTGCTAACAACATAGCGAATGCGGATACACCCGGATATTTAGCAAAAGATTTAGATTTTCGCGCCATGCTAAAAGCGCAAACGTTAAAGGGTGCTGAGGGTTTTTCATCCGCAGATGCTCAGCCCATGGATATCGTGAAATATCGAATTCCAAACCAAGTAGCAGCCGATGGTAATACCGTTGATGTGAATATAGAGAAAGCTGAATTTGCTAACAACACCATGCGATGGTTGGCTTCTTACACTTTTATTAATCAGAGCGTGAAATCTATTCGCAGCGCATTGCGCGGCGACTAACTAATAGGGGAGTGAGATATGTCGTTATCGAGTATTTTTGATATTGCTGGTTCAGGAATGAGTGCGCAATCTATTCGTTTAAATGCAATCAGCAGTAATATTGCCAATGCTGAATCCGTCGGTCGCACACCCGCAGAAACTTATCATGCGAAGCGCTCCATCTTTTCTGCCATACAAAATAGGGTGCAACTAGGTCAGGCCAATAATCAAGGGCAAGGTGTGCAAGTCACCGATGTAGTGCAAAGCAATGCGCCGCTGCAATTACGCTATGAGCCTAGTCATCCTTTAGCCGATGCAAAGGGTTATGTCAGTTATCCCAATGTGAATTTAATTGAAGAAATGACCGACATGATGTCTGCGTCTCGCTCTATGCAAACCAATATTGAAGTATTAGATACGGCAAAAACCTTAATGCAAAGAGTATTGGCATTAGGGCAATAAGATATTTTTAATAGCAAGGATGAAAATGTATGAACTCGATTGATACCAGTCAATTATCCACTCTGACTTCTACTGCGGTAGCGGCAAATAAAACGCAGTCAGTACAAACCAGTAAAAATGAATTTTTAGAATTAATGGTGGCGCAATTAAAAAATCAAAATCCCCTCGATCCGCAAAATAGCGGAGAATTTTTATCGCAGCTGGCGCAATTCAGTTCAGTAGATGGTATTGAACGATTGAATACTACCCTGGGCGATATTTCCGGTGGATTTAAATCCAGTCAAGTATTACAAGCTACCGCATTAGTTGGTAGAAATGTTCAAGTGCCTAGCGACCAAATAAATTATCAAGGTGCGCCAGCGACAGGCAGTATTGCTTTAGACAAAAGTAGTTCCGATGTGCGTCTAACCATTACCGGACCTTCTGGGCAAGCAGTGAGAGAATTATCTTTGGGTTCTGTTGCTGCGGGAAATATCGCTTTTAGTTGGGATGGAGTAGATGACAATGGCCATGCAGTAGCACCGGGTAAATATTCTTTATCTGCCAGCGCGAATGGTGACGGTAAAAGTTTTTCGCTCGGTACCTTGGTCGATACCAATGTAAATAGCGTCACGGTAGGGCAGGACAGCAGTGTGACGTTGAATTTAGCCAATGCGCAGTCCGTTGCTTTAGATCAGGTGAAACAAATTCATTAAGTAATGATTCATTAGTAGGTTATTAGTAGTAGGTGATTGTTATGGCTTTTAATATTGCAGTATCTGGTTTATCAGCAGCGAATAAAGACTTAACAGTGGTAGGCAATAATATTGCCAATGCGAATACCACGGGCTTTAAAAGTTCGCGGGCTGATTTTGCCGATATTTATCAGGCTTCTGCCGGTGGGAATGGCAGTTTAACTAATTTAGGCAGCGGTGTTGTTGCCGCAAGAACCAATCAATCTTTTAGCCAAGGTAGTGTTTCTCTCACCGGTAATAATTTAGATGTTAGCATCCAGGGTGCGGGATTTTTTGTGTTAGATAATGCAGGGAAAACCGAATATACCCGAGCAGGATTATTAGCATTAAATTCTGATGGAAATATAATTAATAACCAAGGCAGCAGTGTGCAAGGTTACTCAGCAAATAATGCTGGCGTGCTGTCCACAGCATTGAGCGATCTTAGTATTGCCAGCGATACATTAGCGCCCAGCCAAACTTCTCAAATTACAGCAGCATTAAATTTAGATGCGCAACAAACGGCACCTGCTGTGACTACCTTCAGTGCAGCCAATCCAGCAAGTTATAATTATACGACGGCTACTTCGGTATTTGATTCGTTAGGTAATACGCATACGCTTAATGCCTATTTTGCTAAAACCAGCAC
>CAXNEI010000221.1:0-3290 GCA_964201195.1 Gammaproteobacteria bacterium | reverse complement strand
TATCTAATCCGCAGGAATAAGCCAGCACAACTTTTTTAATGGAGGAATTGGGGTTCATTTAAACTTTCTCTTTAGTAATTGAGATTGACCGTAGGAATAGTCCAGATAATATAAGCTAGCAATAGCCATTGCTACAATACATAATGCTCACGTCCTTGGTAAGCTGGAACTTCAAACATATTGTTAAATGCAAATTAAAGGCTAAGCCGCGTAGCGGCTATTGATGGTAGGCAGGTCGTTTACGGCCTGCATGATGATTCATGAATAGTATTCGTCCCAGAGGGACGAGTGAATGAGAAGTTTATCCAATCTATTCAATCGTCCCTACAGGACGAAATCAACTAGATCCTTTGTGCAGGCCTTAAAAGGCCTGCCTACCATCAAAGACTGCTACGCAGTCAAATAATTCTTTCGTATTTTTGATTTCTGGAAATTAGAACACCAATAGAGGTATTGAGCTATGGAAATTAAGGCGGTAAAAACCATGCGTGCTATTCGCGATCATATCTCTCATGACATTTCTGGCATGAACTGGAAACAAGAACACGAATATCTCAACAACCAATTAAAGACTTTGGCGCCCTTAGCACAGAGAATAGCGACTCGCCCTCGATCTCCTGCTCACTTATGACCTACCAAGACCCACAAGAAAAAAATCCTACGCATCCTATGGCTAAGCGTTTTCGTGGTTTTTTACCGGTAGTGGTTGACGTGGAAACTGGTGGCTTTAATCCAGAGACAGATGCCCTACTAGAAATTGCTGCGGTGACACTCAGGATCAACCGACAAGGTGAATTACTCCGACACGAAACCCTCAGCTTTAATGTCCAGCCTTTTACTGGCGCTAATATTGAAGCTTCTGCGCTGGCGGTAAACGGTATTAGGGATCCCCATCATGCTTTGCGTGGCGCAGTGGAAGAAAAACTCGCACTTACTGCTATTTTTAATAAAATTCGCATAGAAATGAAAGAAACCGAATGCCATCGCGCTATTTTAGTGGGTCACAACGCAGCCTTTGATCATAATTTTTTAACAGCAGCCTGCAAACGGACGCAACATAAGCGCAATCCTTTCCATCCCTTTTCTAATTTCGATACGGTAACGCTTGCTGGTTTTGCCTATGGTCATACGGTGTTAGCAAAAGCCTGCGAATTAGCCGGTATTCATTTCAGCGCACGGGAAGCCCATTCTGCTATTTATGATGCAGAAAAAACCGCTGATTTATTTTGTGGTGTGGTGAATCGGTGGCAGGAGTTGGGCGGCTGGCGGCCGCCCAGTTTCGAGTGATTTTTTACTTCGCCAACTCCAACAATAATTTATTAATCCGCTGTACATAAGCATTCGGGTCTTCTAATTGACTGCCCTCTGCCAACACCGCTTGATCAAATAAAATTTTGGTTAATTCATCAAAACGATCTTGTTGAATTTCTTCTTTTAATCGCTCCACCAAAGGATGCTGCGGATTAATTTCCAAAATCGGTTTTGACTCCGGCACAAACTGCCCTGCCGCTTTCATAATTTGGCGCATTTGATTGCCCATGTCATGAGCACCCAACACCAAACAACAAGGCGAATCAGTTAATCGATGAGTGACTTTTACTTCCTGCACTTGATCTTTTAACACTTCCTTCATACGACTGACGAAATCTTTTGCGTCTTCTTCCGCAGTTTCTTGCGCTTTTTTATCCGCTTCATCTTCTAAATCGCCAAGATCCAAATTATCTTTCGCTACATGCTGGAATGATTTGCCTTGATACTCATGCAAATAACTCATCATCCATTCATCTACACGTTCACACAGCAATAAAACTTCAATGCCTTTTTTACGGAACACTTCTAAATGCGGGCTATTCATTGCTGCTTTATAACTGTCGCTGGTTAAATAATAAATTTTTCCTTGGCCTTCTTTCATTCGCTCAATATATTGATCAAGGCTCACCTCTGCATTACCAGAAGAAGTGCTGGAATAAAATCTCAGCAGGCTAGCAATTTTTTCTCGATTAGCAAAATCTTCGCCGGGACCTTCTTTTAATACCGAACCAAACTCCTTCCAGAATTCTGCATATTGTTCTGGCTCATCTTTGGCTAATTTCGATAGCATTTCTAATACGCGCTTCACGAGTGCCGAACGCATATTTTCTACTGCTTTATTGCTTTGCAAAATTTCGCGAGATACGTTTAAAGGTAAATCGTTGGAATCCAACACCCCTTTCACAAAACGTAAATAAAGTGGTAGAAATTGTTCCGCATCATCCATAATAAATACGCGTTGCACATAGAGTTTCAAGCCTTTCGGCGCATCACGATTATATAAATCAAAAGGCGGACGTTTAGGCAAATACAATAAGCTGGTGTATTCCTGTTTACCTTCTACTTTGTTATGCGACCAGGTCAGCGGATTTTCAAAATCATGGCCAATATGTTTGTAGAATTCTTGATATTCTTCATCGGTAATTTCGCTGCGAGGGCGCGTCCATAAAGCTGTCGCTTTATTTACTACTTCCATCTCTACTGCTTTGTCTTTTTTCTTTTTGGCTTTTTTATCTTTCTTCTCATCCGTTTCATCTGCAGCATCGAATTGTTGTTTCTCCATTTCAATAGGCAGAGAAATATGATCGGAATATTTTCGAATAATATTGCGCAACCGCCAGTCATCAGCAAATTCAGTGGCATCGTCTTTTAAATGGATAATCACTTCGGTACCGCGAGTGGGTTTATCAATCGCTTCTACGGTAAAATCGCCCTCGCCAGCAGATTCCCAACGCACAGCTTGATCGGCTGCTAATCCTGCTTTACGAGTTAATACTTCTACGCGATCTGCCACCACAAAAACCGAATAAAAACCGACACCAAATTGACCAATGAGCTGGCTATCTTTTTGTTGATCGCCAGACAAGGATTGCAAAAACTGCGCAGTGCCTGATTTAGCAATAGTCCCCAAATGTTCTATCACTTCATCTCGAGACATACCGATACCATTATCGCTAATAGTAACGGTTTTATTTTCTTTATCAAAAGCGACACAAATTTTCAATTCTGAATCTTCGGCCAACAAATTATTATCATTTAATGCCACAAAACGCAGTTTATCGGCAGCATCAGACGCGTTAGAAATTAATTCGCGCAGAAAAATTTCGCGATTACTGTATAAAGAATGCACCATTAGATGCAGCAATTGTTTAATTTCTGCTTGAAAGCCAAGCGTTTGTTTGGTGGTTGTTTCGGTCATGGGAGTCTCCATTGTCTAGATTAATTTTGGCAGCAAGAACCCACTGGCATTTTTTCAGACC
>CAXNEI010000220.1:0-3305 GCA_964201195.1 Gammaproteobacteria bacterium | reverse complement strand
GCGCCCCTACTACCCATTACTTCTTTAAATCTCGATAGAAATTTTCGTGCGAACCCACTGCGAGTAAAGTCAAAATCATTACTTCATCAGCAAAACGATAGGCCAGCAAAGTCAGCTGGCCAACCATTTTAAATTTGTATACCCGAATGCCCGCAAGATCCGCTATTTTCATTTCACCCACCGTCGGATCAGCAAGAATGCAGTGAATTGCAGTATCCAAGTCTTGTTTTTGATTTGTATGCAGTTTTTTAACGACTTTGGCAAACCGCGCAGTTTGGACAATCTGCATCAAGAGCCGCTCTCGAAATGGTAATTGCTGAGTTGGCCCAATTGGCTTTCTTGATCTGCAAGCAAGATTTCCCTAATAAAGCTGTAGGGCAAATCTGGATTGTCTTCTGCTATCTTGCCAATACGCGACCAATACTCGATTTGTTTAGGAATAGAACGGTTGAAAAGCGCAGCATAACGACCTGCTTCAGTGACTATTTCTTCAGAAAGTTTAACGCTAGTTGCCATAAAGTGTGCCTCCGATGGTGAATCTAGCCAGTATGGCGCAAAAGGATGCTTTTTGCATCCTCATCACTCAGGCTGTGACTTTTTCCGTGGGCAAATAATTTTTAGTCAGCGCCCCCTAAGATTGACTTCATTTCCACCACTGAGTAAAATAACTCAATGATGGAAAAATACCGCCGACAAACCACTCACGAGCTTTCTGCTCGACTTCAAGAACCAGTGCGCCGCCTGGTAGTTTTGGCTGGCCCACGACAAATTGGCAAAACCACAGCCATTCAACAAGTACTTGGCGATAGAGCTTCGGACTCTTATGTATTCCATCCAGTGGACAAAGTGGGAACCAGCCATAAAGACTCGTCCTTGTACAACCCAGAATCTGCCTTCGCAGAATCCACCTATTATTTATCACCGATTAAAAACGCCGCTTGGCTAGTCGAAACTTGGCAACAAGCACGTCGAGCAGCTACAGCTCGACAAAAGAAATGGGAAGAAAAAAACGCAATGCGCGGTAATGATGATAAAGATGCCGACCTAGAGCCTTTTGTCCTTGTTTACGATGAAATTCAAAAAATCCCCGACTGGTCTGCAGTAGTGAAAGGCCTTTGGGATGAAGATCGCGCCAATACTATTTCTATGCATGTTGTAGTGCTTGGCTCTGCTCCGTTATTAATGCAGCGCGGTTTAAGTGAAAGCTTAATGGGCCGCTTTGAAATTATTGAAATGTCGCACTGGTCATTCCCAGAAATGCATGAGTGTTTTGATTTTACTTTGGATCAATATATTTATTTTGGTGGATATCCAGGCCCAGCTCACTGGGTGATTAAAAATAATGAAACGCGCTGGCGAGAAGAAGTGCGGCTTTCATTAATTGAACCCAACTTAGTCAAAGATATTCTTGCTTTAGCGCGTATAGAAAAACCGGCTTTATTACGCCAGCTATTTGAATTAGCCTCTAGTTATTCAGGGCAAATTGTCGCCATGACAAAACTTGTTGCGCAATTACAAGATGCAGGCAACACCACCACCCTATCCCACTATTTAGAACTACTGCGTGCTGCTGGATTAATTGCTGGAGTGCCAAAGTATTCCACTCAACCTACCCATCAACGGAAAACGCCGCCAAAAATTCATGTGCTGAATACAGCTTTTCAGTCTATCTATAGCGGACTTACTTTTGCTCAAGCACGCGCTGACACAAGTTTTTGGGGTCGCCTAGTGGAAAGCTGCATTGGCGCGCATTTACTCAATACAGCACGAGATGGATTAAAAGTTTATCATTGGCGAGAAAGCTCCGTAGAGGTTGATTTTGTTTTGCAGCAAGGCCAAAAACTCTCAGCCATAGAAGTAAAATCATCTTCTCTTAAAGGCGGAGCTTATAAAGGTTTGCAGCATTTCTGCGATCGTCATCCGAAACAAAAAATCAAACAAATAATGATAGGCGCAGATGATTTTTCCATAGCTGAAGCGCTAAAGAAACCGGCGGCAGACTGGTTATGACAACGAATGACTTACCATTACAAGGCTTAAATTTTCAGGATGCCGAGCAAGCATTAAAGATCCGCATTAAAGGAAAAGCATTGCGCATAGCTTTACCTTCTTTATTGGCCGCTGAGCGTTTGTTTAATGGCTCTAATCCAGAGCCTTTTTTAGCACTTGGCGAGCAAAAAATTAAGGCATTGCTCATTTTTTATTTTTGCCAACCGTCTAGCAATCTATCCAGTGATTGGCTTTTCTTTATTATTAAACAGCATAGTGATTGGGTTGCTGAAGCGTGGCTAATCTATGCTGTAGAAAATCTTAAGATAAAAAATCAATCGCCATACACAGCTCTTTTATCAGAGATACGCTCTAAACCAAAATTTAAAGACGTTGCTCATATTGTGTTGCCAAAATTATTGGCACGCTTCCCTGTCAAAATAGCCCAATCACATTTCAGTGATTTTCTTGAAGTGCTGTTAGGTTCAATGCAACATTGCTCAGTTGAGCAGCTTACAGAAATTTTATATCAGCGATTATCTAAGCGCTCAATTTCTCCGCTGCAAAAGGCTTATTTATTAATGGCAGGCTTATGGATTAAGCCTCAAGTTTTCGAGAAAAAATTAAAGCCGCTATTACAGAACAAGCAAATCGTTACTGAACAATTGCTTGAATTCATTCGTCTTATGCGACTCAGTCGTGAAAAAATTTTTGACTGGCCTATTATAAACAGTCATGCAGCAGCTCTATTATTTAAATTATTTGCGCCTCACTGCCGCCCTCAACATACAAATGATGCTTTAAAAGATGAAGGCCGAGAATTTCTCTATCAGTTAATTATTCAACTACGCCAAAATATAAGCAATGAATCGCAGAAAAGTCTTTTCGCTTTAGCAGCAGAACCCAACTTAGGCGATTGGACTTATCATTTAAATAATGCGCTTGAGAAACAGTAAAAAACTGACTCAGTTTCGGCTTGATTTTTCCCCCCTCAACCCCCATTCTCGGCGGTTCATCGGATACCCAATTATTCATGGAGGTTTCATGTCGCTCTCCGCATCACACTGGCAGGCCATTCATCAACTACAAGAGAACTTAAGCCAGACTATTTTGGGTCAGGACACGCTAATTCAACGAATGATCATCGCTCTGCTGACTGATGGACACTTATTGGTAGAAGGTGCTCCAGGCTTAGCAAAAACTCGAGCAGTGAAAGCACTAGCACAACAAATCGAAGGTAGCTTTCATCGCGTGCAATTCACCCCAGATTTATTGCCCGCCGATATCACCGGCACCGATGTCTATCGGCCACAGGA
>CAXNEI010000219.1:0-3305 GCA_964201195.1 Gammaproteobacteria bacterium | reverse complement strand
ATCTGCAGTTTGTTCCACCGCCTGACGAATACACATATTAGTAGTTACTTGTGCAGCAATGCGCAAAGCGTCAACCAGTTGCACACCGCTGCGCGATAAAATACTTAAAGTGCTAGCAACGCGAGCGGCATTTAATCCACGAATCACTCGCCCCACTAATACCACACGCAAAAGCTGGTGATGCACACGCTGACGAAAAGCTGGCTGCTTGAGTGCTCGACGAAAAGCCAATACGCCTAACACCAATAACAACAACAGATAAATACCATAGGCACCCAACCAATTGCTGGTACCTATTAACACTCGAGTGAGCAAAGGTAAAGTTTGCCCTGAATTATCAAATACGCTCACCATTTTAGGAATCACAAAGCGGATCAGCAAAACCACAATGCCCAAACTAAAACAAGTAATCACCGCCGGATAAATTAATGCGCTTTTAATTTTTCTCTGCGTATCATGACTACGTTCAATATAATCCGCTAGCTGCTCTAGCACTAAATCCAAGTGCCCGGCTTGCTCACCGGATGAAACAGTCGCTCGATATAATTCAGGAAACGCATTGGGGTATTCATTTAAACTATTCGCCAGGGTAAAACCTTCCAATACCCGCGAGCGAATCGCTAAAATCATACTGCGCATTTTGGGTTTTTCAGTTTGCTGGGCTACCGCTCGCAAAGCTTCTTCTACCGGCAAACTGGCTTGAATTAAAGTGGCTAATTGACGGGTTAATAAAGACAAATCAGCAGTAGCAATTTTTTGTTTGGACACCTGACGTCCGCTGCTATTGGTCGTGGTTTCTTTTTGCGCGGTAAGCTCCACGGAGAGCGGAATTAAACCTTGTTCGCGTAATTGCTGACGCACTTGACGTGCGCTGTCGCCTTCCTGAGTACCTTTTTGTTGGCGACCATTAGTGTCTAATGCCACATAATCAAAGGCTGACATCTATAACTCCCTGGTGACGCGAATCACTTCTTCCACCGTAGTCATGCCTTCTAATACTTTGCGCCGACCATCATCGCTCATGTTAGCGCTTTGCTGATGTGCATAGGTTTCAATAGCCATTTCTCCAGCGCGCTCGTGAATTAATTGCCGCAAAGTTTGATCAATCACAATGACTTCATAAATTCCGGTACGACCGCGATAGCCCGAATGATTACAGCGCTCGCAACCTTGGGCTTGATACAAACTAACAGACTCATGAACAGAGACGCCCAGCCAGTGTTTCACTTGCGCATCTGGCTCATAGGGCTGCTTGCAAACTTCGCATAACATGCGCACTAAACGTTGCGCAGCTACCGCTAATAAACTAGAAGATAATAAAAATGGCTCGATACCCATATCTTCTAATCGGGTTACCGCTCCTGCTGCACTGTTGGTATGCAATGTCGATAATACTAAGTGGCCGGTTAAGCTGGCTTGCACTGCAATTTCTGCTGTTTCTCGATCACGAATTTCGCCTACCATCACCACATCGGGATCTTGGCGTAAAATAGCGCGCAAGCCACGAGCAAAAGTCATATCGACTTTGGTGTTCACTTGAGTTTGACCAATACCTTCTAATTGATATTCGATGGGATCTTCCACCGTGAGGATATTACGGGTTTGATTATTTAAATAAGTTAAGCACGCATATAACGAAGTAGTTTTTCCTGAACCCGTTGGCCCAGTGACTAAAATAATACCGTGAGGTTTTTGAATCATTTGAACTAAACGTTGCTCATCCAAGCTCGCCATGCCTAATTGTTTAATATCCAAACGGCCCGCTTGTTTATCTAATAATCGCAATACTACTCGTTCACCGCTATTCGACGGCATAGTAGAAACCCGCACATCCACTTCACGGCCAGCGATACGCAAAGAAATTCGACCATCTTGTGGAATGCGCTTTTCTGCAATATCTAATTTTGCCATTACTTTAATTCGAGAAACCAGCAAAGGCGCTAATTCACGACGAGGTTTTACGATTTCGCGCAGCACACCGTCAACGCGCATTCTGACTACTAATTGACGCTCAAAGGTTTCAATATGAATATCGGAAGCTTTTTCTTGAATGGCTTCGGTGAGCAGCGCATTAATTAAGCGAATAATCGGCGCGTCATCTTCTTGTTCTAATAAATCTTCGGTTTCCGGTAAATAATCTGCCAGGCTAGCTAAATCTAAATCATGACCTAAGCCTTCAACCATTTGCATAGCTTCACTGGAATCATTTTGATAGCTTTGCGTTAGCAAGGCATCAAAACTCGTTTCATCAATGACTTCAAAATAGGCTGGCATACCGAGAAATCTTTGCACCTCTGCCATGATTTGCGCTGATAAACTAACACGACACTGCACCAGGGCGCGCTCCGCGTTGCGCTCCACCAATAAAACACCATGACGTTTGGCAAAACTAAAGGGCCAACGTCGATCATTGAGAATTTTTGTGCTTTCGAGGGGAATGGCTAAAAGAGAGTCGTTCACTGTCGTCCTTGGCTTCGGCTGCTAAAAGAAAAGGGATTTATTTACTTTCAACAGTTTAGGCAGTTAGACGGAAAAAAACCATAAGGCTTGTTACGAAGGAGCCGGGAAAGCAGTCCGTTGCATTTTCCTTAAGCAAAATACTTACACTGAAGCGTTATAGGGTCTGCAGATTATACCCTCGCAACTTAAAAAATTCGCTCTTAAAAACGACTGAACGTCTGCAGTCTTGCAAATGTTATACGTCCTCTCTTCGTATATTACATCACCATTTCTATTGGTGGATGTGTGCCTCAACTGTCCCTGATTATTTACGAATGAGAGCGCGCTCTTATTTACATCAGAAGTAGAAAACCTAATTAAATAAGTTCCAGATGGCTTACCATTTAATATGTCCCCTATCTGAAAAAGAGAATGACCTATCGACAAAAATCCAGGCGCATTGACTAGATTTCCACTGCTAGCAATTTCCGTATAGTCATTGGATTGCAAGGGTAATGGAGCAGACAGGGTAACATTATCCGGTAGCTCTTCATCGTCCGAGTCTGATGATTGGCGCGCAGGAGTGGATGCCATTACTACATTCGCTCTACTTATTACAGGTGCGCTAGATACAACAGGCAGATTTATTATCTCTTTTATTTTTTCCATTACCTTCAAAGTTGTAATTTCGCCAGAAAAATCACATTGAAATGGATCTTTCCCACTTTCACTCAGCGACATATGGCTATTAGACCAATCGATCAACCCTTTGTGTAACTCATTTAACTTAGATGCAGCACAGTATATTCCAAAATCAAAATGAGTCTAAAGGAATGGGCAAAAGCTATGCCCGCATCTGACAGTCT
>CAXNEI010000218.1:0-3309 GCA_964201195.1 Gammaproteobacteria bacterium | reverse complement strand
ACATTGCTTTTGCTATGACTGATAATGAAGCGGCCGATTATTTACAGAAAGAACGTGCATTATTATTTAAACAAATCCATGAAGACTGTCAGATGCGGGCATAGCTTTTGCCCATTCCTTTAGACTCATTTTGATTTTGGAATATACTTTAGTAGCTAGTAGAATTTTTTAGTTAACTGCTTGGCCAATTTGGAGTTTTTATGTCTGCTCGTTCCCTATCACGCTCCCCACCACTTACTACTGAAAATAATAATGGCGATGAACCGTTAACAGGAACCACCCTGCTGACCGAAGCCTCTCCTGTTAACGAAGCTTCGAGCAAGCTTCCTGATGTGCCCGCTTCCTCTTTGAGAACAGCATCTCCTCTGCATCAATTATCTGCTGCAAATACAGTGAATGATGCTTCCGAAGCAGAACCTGCAGAAGAACCGTGGGATACCATTCGACCCGCTCAGAATGTCCAACTTAGGCAAAGAATATCAGAAAATATCAACCAGAATACAAATGCATTCTTAGAATTAATTAGGCTGCTTAATACAACAACGCACCCTCTTGTAGGTGATCAGTATCAAGACATTTTCACTCAGTGCTCTACTTCTTTATCTGAGTCCAAGCAGTTAGTAGAGAAAGCCATTGAGTCTAGCGAACTGACAGATCAGGATAAATATTATTTAATTGATGTTTTATTAGAGCAAACTCAACAATGCTTTACTGTTTTATGTGAAAAAACGCTCACTACAAGACAGCCATCTGAAGCACAGGTTATAACTACATTAATAGTTAACCTGCTTGTTCGATGTTGTCAATGTTCATACAGCTCACAATCACCTGGAAGAAATGGATCTCTATACGAAAAATCAGTGTTGTGTTTTTTAAATCCTATAGGACAATACCATAGTCAGTTACGCACACTCATTGAATCAACTGACAATCCTGTTTGTTTAGAATCATTGAAAGGTAGTTTTATTTATTTCTTACAAAGAATTCAAGAACATCATTTTTTTCGTAGAACTTCTGAAGAAAGCGAGAAGATGGGAAAAAGCAGATTTGAGCATATGCCAAGTTTCTTTCAATTAATTACTCTAGGCCTTGCTCTGTGCAGAAAAAGTGATAATGAGAACTTAAAAACATTGCTTGCTTATGGCTGCGATAAACTTGCCAGAGGTTATAATGATTTTTTTAAATTATGCCTAGAGGATTCTCAACAACAATCACCTGTAAACTATGCAGACAGCTTAAAGGATTGGCGGTGGTTAAATAGCGCTAAGCTTATGGAGGAAGCCTCTCAGATAACAACAACAGCCACTCCCACTCAAATTAAATTTTTGAGCCATATTGCTACAAACCACCATGAAACAGGATATATAAATGCGAATTTCATTACTCAAAACTGCAATACTATCCAACGGTTCGTCCACGGTTTATTTGCTACTCCTGATGATGATAGGAAGCCAATAACAACGGTATTAGCGGCAATGCAGTTTCCCGAAATTGTTCAAGTAGCTTTACTTGCAATAACAAAAAAATCAGGCCTTGGCTCGGACATTGCTCAAGTAAGACTGGAGGAGTTTTTTAAGTCTCTTATCACTGGCGCCGCTGATCAAATCGCAAAGGCGAGGCAAGCGACACGACGTGGCCATTCGTCCAATGACATTCCAGATACGACTTCTGGTCGTCACTCGATGCGCAGCCATCACAGTAATAGTTCAACAGCGAGCAGCAGTCGCTCAATTTCAGCCAGTGAGTTGAAAGCTCTTCTAGATGTACGAGCAATTACTCAGACTGAGATAACACTGTCGCTACCACCACAAGAAACTGATGATGATGAAGCTGAGATAAAAAACAGTGAGTAGCGCACTGATTCTAAAATCTCTCTCAGCCTCCTTTTTTACAACTGCTATAATCTGTCGGGTTACGTCCTCTTAAATATCAGATAGGGCTAACCCGACCTACTTCTTGTCGAATACAAAAAGGAATTTATGCAACGCCACAAAAATTTATTATTCCCCCTAGCGCTAACTTTACTGGTTTTACTACTAAGCAGCTTAGAACCGCTCAGCAGCCAATGGCTCGATTTTGATCGCGAGTTAATTCATCAAGGTCAATGGTGGCGATTGATCACCGGCCATTGGGTACATTTAAATTTCAAACACACACTATTAAATCTTGGCGGATTATTATTAGTTACGCTGATTTTTCTCGAAGAACTTCATTGGCTAGAAGATGCCTTAGTTTTTCTTGGCTGTTGTTTATTAGTAGGATTAGGTCTGCTATGGCTCACTGACATTGAAGTTTATGTCGGCTTATCTGGCGTACTGCATAGCTTGATGATTTATTATTTAATGCGTAGTTATAAAACATCGCCAAAAATTACTTTGTTAGGTTTTCTTGGCGTCACCGCAAAAATATTCTGGGAACAAACCCCTTGGTCAAACACCATCGGCACCGCGCAATTAATTGGTGGGCCTGTTGCAGTGCAAGCGCATTTACTAGGTTGGATAGCGGGATTAATCAGCGGTGGCGGAATTTTACTGTGGCAGAAATTCAACACCCGCCTCATCACCACTCGCAACGCATCCTTCCGCAATTAATCCCAACGCAGGAATCGCAATTAATTGATCGCCAAAAAAAACCAATGGCATAGTGTCGCGCACCCAAGGCGCCACTTTATTTTCTTGCAGTAATTTTTTTAAAGTCGTGTGATGAGGCTTACCTGCTAACTGAAAACGCTCACCACCTACGCGATTTTTTATTTGTAATGATGGATTATTCCATAGAGATTTTTTGAGGCCTTTACCAACAACCTCTGTAATGATTAAATCCTCTCTGGAAAATTCCACCCCCATCCTAACCTTCCCCCTGCAAGGGGGAAGGAACAGGTATAACCCCTCCTGAAAAGCCGTCACACAAAAATCACCTAACATAATTTTTGGATGTCTATCTTCTGTTTCAGTCTGCACCAAACATTGCTGCTGAATTTCTGCTAATTGCTCAGCGCTGGGCATAGCCACGCCACAACGTCGCAACCAATAACGCAGCAAATTTTTTTGTCGCGCAGAAGATAACACCATCAGCATCAATCGATTTAATGCTCGGCCTTCAGTCACGCCTTGATTGATTCCACGTAAAATCATTTGCTGATAATCTTGTTCGGCTTGATCATCACAGATTTGTTGCGCTTCCATAGACCAATGAGATAAAGCAGAAAAACTGTTGCCTAGCGAAGGCCATTGCTCACGCAATAAAGGAATTACTTTATGGCGCAAATAATTACGCCGAAAATGCAGATTATTATTCGACTCATCTTCA
>CAXNEI010000217.1:0-3346 GCA_964201195.1 Gammaproteobacteria bacterium | reverse complement strand
CGCCTTATTGAACCCCGGGATTTGATTATGCGCACTCTGCTACGCTACAGCCTCCTCAGTTTCTTTTTATTCTTTAGCCTAACCGCTCATGCTGCGCCGCTAAAAATTCTGGTGACTATTCCGCCGTTGGCTTTTGTTGCGCAAGATGTTGCAGGGCCAACCGCACAAATAACTATTTTATTGCCTAAAGGTAGCAGTCCTCATCATTACCAACTCAAGCCTTCTGACCGAATTAAAATTGCGCAAGCGGATTTGATTCTTTGGTTGGGGCCAGAAGCTGAGCCTTATTTAGCATCCCTGTTAAAACAGAAAACCCTTGTTAAAAAAAATAATACTCTGGCTTTGTTCACTGTTGCCCAAGAAAGAATTTATCGAAAACCCCAATTAGATATTCATCTTTGGCTCGATCCGCCGGCTATGCATTTGTTAGCAGATGCGCTGGCTGCTCGACTAGGGCGCCCAAAAATAACTTATCCTGCGCTTGCTATGTTCTCTACTAACAAAAGCAAGGTGATTGAAGTAGCAGATGCCTTTGGTTATTTGCATCGTGCATTAAGAGTAACTCCCCTGCTCATCATCAATAATCATGAAGATCGCCCGCCCTCACCGAAACAAAGGTTGCAACTGCAGCAGCTCATTCAGAAAGAAGCGAAGGCTTGTATTATTATTACTCCAGAAATTACCGAAGCCGATGTGCGTCGAATGTTAAATAATACTTCGCCGATGATTTTGAGTTTAGATCCGTTGGGTTATGATTATCAAATCAAGCCGAATAGCTTTCAATACGTGAATTTTTTCCAGCAGCTTGCACAAAACTATTTGCGCTGCGCCTATTAATTGAGTTTTTCCTATGACGACACTAACCGAATTTCGTGACCCGATTATTTTAATTGATGGCTCTTCCTATTTATACCGTGCCTATCACGCTTTACCACAATTAACTACTGCCAGCGGCCAACCCACCGGCGCGATTAAAGGCGTGTTGTCGATGTTGCGTAAATTAATTGAGGAATATCAACCATCCCATATTGCTGTAGTGTTTGATGCCAAAGGTAAAAATTTTCGTCATGACCAATATCCTTTGTACAAGGCCAATCGGCCTCCTATGCCAGATGTGCTGCAACAACAAATTGCACCATTGCATGACATTATTCGCGCGCTTGGCTTGCCGTTGTTAGTCATTGAGGGTGTGGAAGCGGATGATGTGATAGGCACATTGGCGCATCAAGCGCAGCTGAGAAATTTACGCGCAATTATTGCTACGGGTGATAAAGATTTTGCGCAAGTAGTGAATCCTTATATTAGTTTATTAAATACCATGAATAATACCCGCATGGATGAAAATGGAGTGAAAGAAAAATTTGGTATACCGCCGAATTTAATTATCGATTTGCTCGCATTAATGGGCGACAAAGTGGATAACGTGCCTGGTGTGCCTGGCATTGGGGAAAAAAGTGCGCTGCAATTATTACAGCATATTGGTGGTATTGAACAACTCTATGAGCGGATTGATGAAGTAGGAAAACTACCTTTGCGCGGCAGCGAAACTTGGATGAAAAAACTCAAAGCCCATGAAGCGGAAGCGCGTTTGGCAAGAGAATTAGTTACTATTAAGCTCGATGTGGAATTACCTCTTTCCTTAGATGAGTTAACGATTCAAGATGAAAATCGGGAAGTGTTGAAAAAACTCTATCACGAATTGGAATTTAAAACTTGGCTGCACGAATTAGACAAGAAAAAAACAGCGCCCGCCCCTGCTGCGAAAAGAACTAATGATAATTACCAAATCATTCTCACAGAAACTGATTTTTTTACTTGGCTGAATAAGTTAGAAAATGCAGCGTTATTTTCCTTTGATACAGAAACTACCGGCGTGAATTACATGCAAGCCGAATTAGTCGGTGTATCTTTTGCTGTGCAAGCACATGAAGCGGCTTATGTCCCTTTGATGCATGATTATGAAGAAGCGCCGCAACAGTTATCCCGTGATTGGGTGTTGGAACAATTAAAGCCATTGCTAGAAAATCCGCAAGCAAAAAAAGTCGGCCAAAATTTAAAATACGATCAAAGTATTTTGGCGCGCTATGATATTCAACTACAAGGCATTGCCTACGACACCATGTTGGAATCTTATTTGGTGAACTCCACTGCGGGCCGGCATGATATGGATAGTTTGGCGGTGCGCTATTTGGCAACTACAACTACAACCTACGAAGATATCGCCGGCAAAGGCGTTAAACAAAAAACCTTTAATCAGATTCCGTTGGAAATTGCAGGGCCCTATGCAGCAGAAGATGCAGACATAACCTTGCAATTACATCAGACGCTGTGGCCTAAACTCGAAGAAAATTCACAGTTAAAAAATCTGTTTGAAACCGTTGAATTACCTTTGCTCAGTCTACTATCGAAAATAGAACGCCAAGGTACTTTAATTGACGTAGAAAAATTACAGCAGCAAAGTGGACAATTAGCCGAGCGTTTACAAGAGCTAGAGCAAGAAGCCTATATTTTGGCGGGCGAAGAATTTAATTTAAGTTCTACCCAACAGTTGGGGAAAATTCTGTTCGAGAAATTGCAAATTCCTATCGTGCAAAAAACCCCGAAAGGCGCGCCTTCCACTGCAGAGCCCGTATTACAAGAATTAGCCATGGATTATCCGCTGCCAAAATTATTATTAGAGTATCGCAGCTTAACTAAACTTAAATCCACTTATACTGATAAATTACCAGAACAAATAGATCCACAAACCCATCGCATCCATACTTCCTATCATCAAGCTGTGACAGCTACGGGTCGATTGTCTTCTGCTGATCCGAATTTACAAAATATTCCCATTCGCACATTGGAAGGTCGGCGTATTCGCCAAGCTTTTATTGCGCCGAAAAATTGGAAAATGATTGCCGCAGATTATTCACAAATTGAATTACGTATCATGGCGCATTTATCGGAAGATGCGGGACTTATTCATGCGTTTGAGCAAAACCAAGATGTGCATCGTGCAACAGCTGCGGAAGTTTTTGCTACTCCTTTAGAATCCGTCAGCACAGAACAACGTCGTCATGCAAAAGCGATTAATTTCGGTTTAATGTATGGTATGGGCACTTTTGGTCTAAGCAAGCAATTAGGTTTAAAGCGCTATGAAGCGCAAGCTTATATTGATAAATATTTTGAGCGTTATCCTGGTGTGCATCAATTTATGGAGCGCATTCGACGTTTAGCTCATGAGCAAGGTTTTGTGGAAACTTTATTAGGTCGACGATTATATTTACCGGATATTCATGCGCGCAACAAACAACTACAGCTGGGCGCAGAAAGAGCAGCAATTAATGCACCGATGCAAGGTACA
>CAXNEI010000216.1:0-3346 GCA_964201195.1 Gammaproteobacteria bacterium | reverse complement strand
AACAAAAGTAATTTCCCCATAATAGCTAGTCTTCAATAAAAACGGCTCATCGTTCTCTTCATCTCGTTTTGTTACCCACAAAGTACGAGTAGAAGCCGTTGGTGTTGCGATAAATTCTGAATCCTCGGCAACTAAAATACCGCCAATTTTTTCAACGTGAGCAATGAGTTTATCGTTTTTATAATGGCTTGGATGGATAAAAATTCGTAGGTAATTTTTCCCATCTCTCATAATAATTGGATTACTCGGAGGATGAGCGCCAAGCACATGCGCCCGCTCTGCGGGAACTAACATATAAGGCAAGGTAAACTGAATATTTTGACTAGGATGATAAGGTTCTTTTTTCGCTGTTGCAGCTTGATCTTCCATACCCTTCGGCCAAGCACCCTCTCCCCATTGATCCAATCGATCAAACAATAAGTGCTCAAAGCATTCTGCAGATAATCTTTTAGCCCAAACAGTGGAATTAAAAGGCTGCGTTTCAATTTTTGGAAAAGCAACAGGATTTGAATCATTTACTAATAATGTAGACGCAACTGAATCAGTCATCGCTTGTGCGCTAGCGGAAGAAACTCTCGGCGTCTTTGGGCTATGATCCGCGCTAACATTCGCCAATGCGCTTTTTTGCTCACCTGTCTCAGTTAAATTCGTAGGCGTAGTACAACGCGATGTTGGTTGACTGTTTATTCGAGAGTCCATAATGGTACCCCATGGCGACTTACCAAAGTGCAGTCTTAATTATTAAAATGTTTTCGGTTCTCTTAAATATTTTTAGATTCCCTGTTTCTGCGAGAGAACTTAAGCGGCAGCATAGCAAATTCAACCTTGAATGACATCATGATTTATAAGTTTTGCCTGTGGCCAAAAATTCAATTTTTATTTTTCGACTTTGTGATCAGGTTTTTCAAAGCCAGCCTGCCACATCTTAGGGTGAGAGGAAAAATTGGCAAGGTTATTTCTTTGAAGAAAAGATCATCTCTTCGATAACATGCTTAAGCGGACCGAGATGCTGAGTAATAACCTGTTGTATGGTTTCGGGATCAATATCTCCCAAATAATTATGCACAAGAATATTCCGAAAAGCGCTTATCTGTTTCCACGGAATATTTGAATAACTCAACTTAATTTCAATAGGCAAATTTTGCGTAGCGTCTGCAAATTACGCAGTGCTGCATCATAAAGAATTGCATCTTGAATAATACTGCCTCGCTCAAGGATACGATCAATTTTTGCGATGCACCCAAGAATGTGTTGCGCGTAAGGCTTCCAATCTTTATTACTCACAGCTCCCTCGCCTCCTGCAAAACTCCCGGCCGCATATAAGCATTTAATTCATGCTCAGGGATAAGATCTACCGTGCGGCCAGTAAGCTGTTGTAATTCTTCTGCCAGCGGCAATCGTTGAGCGAATAAATCATAACCCGCAGGAAAATCTACTAGAAAATCAATGTCACTGTCCGAACGTTCATTGCCTCGCGCTACAGAACCAAACACGCGAATTCGCCGAGCACCATAGTGATGGGCTAGAGAAATAATCGATGCTTTCTTTTCTCGTAGCTCGTCAAATAACACAACAAGTATTCCTTTGAAGGCAAAAAGCTGAAACAAGCTTTGCTTAATAAAATAAACCTGTTCAGGTGTAATCAGCTATTCCTGGACAAGCAATTGGTGGGCGACAAAAATCTACTCGACATCTACGTTAGTAAAAATACTTAAGCTATCTTAAACCTGGCACCAGCGGAACTTCATTTAACAACGACGACAATACCGATTTAGGTTTAGGCGTATTCGTGGGTTATAAATTATCACCCTCTGTTGCAGTGCAAATTAACTACAACGATCTTGGATCAGCAAGCATCAAAAATTCGATTACACAACAAAAAGTTGATGTGGGATATAAGGTTTTCTCTGCTGATGTGCGAAAAACCGTTTGGCAAGACCAAGATCGCTGGGCTGTTTTTGCTGGCGCAGGGATTGACCACCTCAATAAATACAGCAGCGATGCCTCCTACTCCAAAGCCAATAACGTAGCACTGAAACTGCTTGCAGGTGCTGACTATACTTTGCAGCCTGGACTTTACCTTCGCCCACAAGTAGAAACCTTCTCAACTCACACGGCTTATTTTTCTGTTGGCTTAGTAAAATATTTAGGTACCTGGAATAAAATAGCTGCGCTCACTTCAATAGCTCAACCTGTTGCCAAACAACCCGAGCCAGAAAAGAAAGTGGCCGCACTTAAATCTTCCTTTTCTGACATTACATTTGAAACCAATTCTGCAAAAATAACACCTGCAGCAGCAAAAATATTGGACAATGCAACTCAGATTATTAATCAAACAAACCAAAAATTTGAAATTCAAGCCTATACAGATAATCGAGGAAGAGAAGCTTATAACTTAGCGCTATCACAAAAAAGAGCGCAATCTATGGTGGATTATTTAGTTGCCCACGGCGTGTCTGCTAATCGATTAACCGCTAAAGGGTATGGCTCTGCCAATCCAATCGCAGACAACGTAACGGAAGAAGGCCGCACGCAAAATAGAAGAGCCACGTTTCAATTAAAATAATGCGTGAAGAGGAAAACTGAAGTGAAAAAAAACCCTGCGAAAGCGGGGTTTTTTATTTTTACAATCATCAACTTCCCCAAGGATTAATAATTGGAAGATCAAAACCAGAAAAATCACGCACATTACGCGTGACTAAAGTGAAATGGTGAGTGACGGCAGTAGCCGCAAGTAGACTATCAATTGCTGGCACAGGACGACCTGCTTTTGCTAATAACCGCCCCCACTCATCAGCCACACGAATTGTAATAGGCAAAATACGACCAGAGAAAAACCGCGGAAGATCTACCTCTAACCAATCTAATAATTCCAAGCGACGCTTCTCATCGGTGATACCTTCAACACCTTTGCGAATTTCACCCAAACTCAACACACTCAAAAATAAAGTGCTGGCAGGTCGCTGCGCAAACCATTCAATCACACCACTATCAGGTATTTTTTTGCGTAATTCAGACAATACATTGGTATCGATTAAATAACTCATAGCGGAATATCGCGAGTCAGGCTCTTGTCGCGCACCAAGATTAAATCGTCTAAACCATAAAGCGGAGAATGCTGAATAAATTCAACGAGAGATTGATGAGTGCTGGTCAGCTGATCAAAATCATCGCGGGATAACACCACCGCAACTGAACGCCCATGAAGGGTAATTTCTTGCGGCCCTTCTTGTCCTGCCTGCTTCACTACTTCAGATAATAGACCTCTTTCGAAACTAGGAATTTATGCTAAAGCATGCTAAAAAAGCACCTCAAAACAAGGAGGTTCAGAATGAAATACACACAA
>CAXNEI010000215.1:0-3371 GCA_964201195.1 Gammaproteobacteria bacterium | reverse complement strand
TTAGACAAGTGTTTGCGTGAAATACCGAGTGCTTTAGCTGCAGTTGTTATATTCATATTTAAGGGTTCTAACACATCCAGCTTAAATACTCGTCCGGGATGAACCGGTTTGCGGCTACGTTTTTTATTCGTGGATTTCATAAAATTACTCTCTCTATTTCTATTTAATGATACTGCTCATAATCAACAATAATGGCATCTTGCCCTTCAAATTCAAAAGTAAGTCGCCAAGCGCCAGATACGTTAATGGCCCAGCGTCCTTTAGATTTTGGTTGTAACTTGTGTAGTCTATATCCAGGTAAGTTCATATCTTCCGCACAGGTGGCTGCATCTAAGCGATCTAATCGCGTTTCTAATTTTTCAGCATGCTGCGCATTTTGGTTAGATCGCAACCAAAATGGTTACACTATTCCGCCTCATCAAATCGCCGCTCAAGCAGTTGTTTGACTGCTTGATGGGCGGCTATTTCATCGGTTCCGGTAATTTCTATTTGCAGTTCAGAACCTTGTTTGGCGGCCAGCATCATCACTGAAAGAATACTTTTGCCATTGGCTTGTTTGCCGTTTTTAGTAAAAATAATATCTGAATTAAATTGTCCGGCAGTATTCACTAGTTTAGCTGCGGCGCGGGCATGTAATCCAAGCTTGTTGATAATGGTGAGGGTATCGTTAATCATTTTAATCGAGCTGCCTATGTCTAATTTGCACGTCGGAGAATTTGGCTTGGAAAAAATGAGCCAGTTGTGCGGAAAAAAATACTGAACGATGGACGCCGCCAGTGCAGCCAATGGCAACTGTCATATAGCTGCGATTGTTTTGTTCAAATTTTGGTAACCAATGATCGAGAAATTGAATCATATCGGTCATCATATTTTGCACTGAGGCTTGTGATTTTAAATACTCAATGACGGGTGTATCGAGACCGGTTAAATGACGCAAGTGAGGAATCCAATAGGGATTCGGCAGGCAACGTACATCAAAAATTAAATCGGCTTCTGCGGGTAAGCCATGTTTATAACCAAAACTATAAAATAATAAAGCCATGCGAGGCTGCACTTCACCAAAAATTTTTCGCTTAATAAAATCCCGTAATTGATGCAGGCTTAAGTAGCTGGTATTGACTTTAATATGAGCGCGACGCTCGATGGGTTCCAGCATTTTTTGTTCAATAGTGAGCGCTTCTGCCAAAGAGATTTTTTTGTTAGTGATTGGGTGTTTGCGTCGAGTTTCGCTGTAGCGTTTGAGCAGCGCCTGATCGTCCGCATCGAGATAAATAATTTGATGTTGAATATGTTGTTGTTCAAGTTGATCAATAACCACATCAAACTGCGCCAGTTGTGAACTGACGTTGCGTGCATCTACGCCTACAGCCACCTGCATAGGTGAAGGTATTTCGCTGTTGTGAGGTTCCGCGCGCAGTTGTTCGATTAGCTCAGGCAATAATTTAACCGGCAAATTATCGACGCAGTAATAACCCAGATCTTCCAATACGTGGAGTGCGGTAGTTTTTCCTGAACCTGAGCGACCACTGACGATAATTAATTTCATAGCTGTCTATTTCTCAAAAGCCGGTAATTTTTTCTCCACACAAATTTTCTTTAAGCGCGCTATCACCGGCAAGCCTTTTTCATAAGGCGGATAATCTTCACCTTGAATCAGTGGCGCTAAATAGCGTCGCGCTGCTTCGGTGATATGAAAACCATTATCACTGATAAATTCCTTCGGCATAATGCGCTCTTGATTCGCTACTTCAGCCAGCGGTGCGTGATCAATATGCCAACGATAAGGCAAATCTGCATCGCGCACAATAATAGGCATTACGGCATTATGACCGGCGACAGCTAATTCAATGGCTGCTTTACCCACCGCATAAGCATGTTCTACATCGGTAGCTGAAGCAATATGGCGTGCAGCGCGCTGTAAATAATCGGCTACTGCCCAATGATATTTATAACCATGTTTTTGCTGAATCAATTGCGCAATATAGGGGGCAACACCGCCAAGTTGTACGTGGCCAAAGGCATCGCGACTCGCGCCTTCACTTAAAAATTTTCCTTCGGTATCACGGGCGCCTTCAGAAACTACGATCACGCAATAGCCTTGAGTATCAACGGTGTTTTTTACTTGTTGTAAAAAAGTTTCTGCATGAAAAGGCACTTCAGGAAAAATAATTAAATGCGGCGGATCTTCAGGGTTTTCTTGCGCTAAACCTGCTGCTGCTGCAATCCAACCAGCATGTCGGCCCATCACTTCTAAAATAAATATTTTGGTGGAGGTTTTGCACATGGAGGCAGTATCTAATCCGGCTTCGCGGGTGGAGACCGCGACGTATTTTGCTACTGAGCCAAATCCTGGACAGTGATCGGTAAAAGGTAAATCGTTATCGACGGTTTTGGGTATGCCAATGCAAGTAATGGGATAGCCTAATTCAGCGCTAATTTGTGAGACTTTGTGGGCTGTGTCTTGCGAGTCACCACCACCATTGTAGAAAAAATAACCGATATCATGGGCGGCAAAAACATCCACTAAACGTTGATATTCTGCGCGATTCTCAATCAGACATTTTAATTTATAACGACAAGAGCCAAAGGCTCCGCCAGGTGTGTATTTGAGCGCAGCCAATTGCTGAGGATCTTCTTGGCTTACATCGATGAGTTCTTCATTCAATGCACCGAGAATACCGTTATTACCTGCGTAAATTTTACCAAAGTGTTGTGGATATTTTGCCGCTGTTTCGATCAATCCGCAGGCAGTGGTGTTAATAACAGCAGTAACGCCGCCGGATTGGGCGTAGAAAATATTTTTAACTGACATGGTGACTCTATAAATGAAGGATGGAATAAAGTGAATAGCTGCGGCATGATAATCAATCTTTCGATGAGCTGCTACTATAAAGCTGCCGTTATCCTACAACTTAATTGTGGGATCCAATTTATAAGTCTGGGTTGATGCTTTCGTTTAGCGGTTTACAGTTTTTGGATTCCGCAATTAAGTTGTAGGATGACGGCATCAGCGTAATATTTAATGAGAGGAGTTTTTGTGCATCTTCATATTTTAGGGATTTGCGGTACGTTTATGGGTAGCTTGGCGTTATTGGCGCGGGAGCAAGGTCATCGAGTGACGGGTTGCGATGCGAATGTTTATCCACCCATGAGCACACAACTGCAAGCGCAGGGTATCGAATTAATTGAAGGCTATGATGTAGCGCAATTGGAATTAAAGCCGGATGTTTGGGTAATTGGTAATGCCTTATCTCGCGGTAATCCCTTAGTCGAAGCTATTTTAAATAATCGATTGAATTACGTTTCTGGTCCTCAATGGTTTGCTGAAACTATTTTGCCCGGTCGTTGGGTGATTGGTGTAGCGGGAACTC
>CAXNEI010000214.1:0-3372 GCA_964201195.1 Gammaproteobacteria bacterium | reverse complement strand
TGTAGGCTTTGTTTAGACTCACTTCATATTGGAATCACACCCCTTCCTTTAGACTCACTTCATATTGGATAAGGCTATATGTTTTCAGTCAGCAACAACTGTGCTATATTGCTGCCCGTTATAGCCGATTAACCGGAAGCCCACTCAAGGACGAAATTAAAATGACCTATCCGCTAGCAAATGTCTCTGCGCCAATGGCAAACGCATCCGTTGTGCCTTATTTCAACGGTTTCTTATCCCATTCATCCCTGTCTTCCAATGGAATACCAGTCAGTGACGTCCGCCGATCTGACAAGGCATTCTCGAGCGCATTACATAAAATCCTCCTGACCCAATCACCTGCAGCTAGAGCTGCCTTTCCTCTAGAGCAACTTCTCTCACCAAAATTTGATTGCGAAATAGATTTGCGAGAAATCATGTATGAGGATAATTGGTCTAATAAATTCTTACCGAGTTGGCTGAAATCTCGCACACCCTTAGGTCAGCTTATGGAGTTAGAGATTGAGGTGATGATAGGTGAAAAATCCATTGCAGATGTTGCACGGCTTGATCCTACACTCGTTGCTCGGGCAAATCAGCAGGCGGCAATTTTATTGGGGCAATCCCAAGAAGAGGTAGCGGCCACAGAAATTGAAACATCATGCGCACCCTTTTTAGCGGTAACCTCTATATCATCTTTAGTTTTACACAATCCTCTACCGCTGATTCCAGGGCTATTAAATTGTTTGGGTAGTGTACAAGCAGCGAAGCTGTCTTCTGCTGCGACCTTGGCTAAAGTTCTTGATGGCGTTTCCTCAAAGCTTTCAGAATTGGGAACTGCTTTAGATGTTTCAGGCGTGGTTGACAAATACACACGAGCGATTGCGGAAGATGCCATTGCAGAGGATGCAAAAAGTAGTTCCTTGGGGAGAAATGTGCTAAACGTTGCCATTGAATTTGCAGACAACATTCAAATAATATTGCATCCTATCGAGTCAATCTATCAAAGTCTCCAAGATGCTTTAATTGACGCAGTCAACGACAGCATGGATTCATTTATAGAGCTCATGAGCATATCTCAGCATATTAATAGAGTGCAGATTCAGACTCTCAATGAGATGCCGGCGGCTGTCAAAAAATACTCAGAGCTCGGATATAAGATCGCTAATTACCGAACTCCTGGCCGTGTTGAGCTTGCTGATTTGGTAGAGAGGAAAAATAGCTTGCAAGGCAAGATAGATAGCACTACCCAAAATGCGGACGAGATTCTTTATGGCATCAGACTGAATATAGCGAAAATACAGGCGGCTGCAGATCAGGTGGATCATCTCGACGGAGAAATTATCAGCCTTAAAACTACTTTTAGCAGTGACCCTAAGGCTGAAAGATATATTTCTGAATATGAAGTCGATATAGAGCTGTTGTATGCAAAAGTAGACGAACTAGTGGCTGAAAATGCGGAAGGGCTTGATGCCGTAAGTGACGCTACAAAGGTTATTAACTTTTATAAAGCCCAAATCGAAGATACTCAATCACAAATAGATGCGGAAAAAATTGTTTTGGCAGGCTCAGCAGAGGCGAAGAAACTCATTGATAAAAATGTTCAAGCTATGAATACTGAAATTTCAAAATTGAACACAGCTTTTGCGGATCTTTTTAAAAAGTATGAAGCGAAACTAGCTGCGTCTAAAAGCCGAGGGAAAGAGCTATAGCGTCAAACCAAAATAGATAGGCAAGTTCAAACAGTTGAAGCCGTGTTAGCTACTGGCGTTGTGCCGGGGTTTTGGTGTGATGTTTTGTTGCATTCATAATTAAAATAAGCCATGGTTCAACTTATAGACCATGGTTAATTGCAGTCAGGAGATAAAATATGTCACTTCCGATAGAACTTTCCGCTATTTTAATGCCCGCAGCTGAAGGTGGTTTTGTTGCGCTCAATCCAGAAACGGGTACTAGCACGCAAGGAGAAAGCCTTGAAGAAGCACTATTTAATTTGCGTGAAGCGACTGAGCTGTATTTGGAAGAATTTCCGCTATTGCCTTTGGGCCGTTCTTTAATGACCACTTTTCAAGTCAATACTCATGCCTAAGTTGCCTGTTGTTTCTGGTTCAGAAGTAGTGCGTGCTTTGGAGCGACTTGGATTTGTGCAGATCCGTCAGCGCGGTAGTCATATTATTCTTCGCCGACAAGCTCAAGGTTGTGTTGTGCCCAATCATCGAGAAATAAAATTGGGCACTTTAAACGGCGTGTTGAAACAGGCAGGTGTTTCGCCTGAAGAATTTATGAGCGCTCTTCGATAGCTTCTTATTACGAGTTAATGCGCACGAAATACAGTTTACAACAAGCTCGCTTTTAAATCCGCAAGACTAATCATTAAAATCATCGGATCCAATGGTGAAGGATCAAAGCCTACTTGTTGGTAAAAGGCTTTGGCTTCTAATGAAAAAGCTTGCACCATTAATCCTCTGATACCGATAGTGTCAGCTGCTTGAATCACTCTGTGACCTGCATCACGAATAAGTGCTCTACCCAAACCTTTTTTCTGCCAAGCCTGATCTATTGCCAGTCGTCCAAGCATAACTACCGGAATGGGATCTGGCATGTTGCGACGAAATCGTCCCGATGTTTGGGTTAAAGTAATGGCGCTGGATGCTAAAGCATAATAGGCAATAACACGCTGGTGATCACAGGCTACAAAAGTCCGTGATGCCCCAGTGCTTTGATTTTTTAACGCTCGGCGTTTCAGCCAATTATCTAAGCTTTCCACTCCACAAATAAATTCTTCAGTGCGATGTTGGGCCGCCAGTGGTTCAGGCCTGGCGAGCTTCAAGCTTTTGTATCCCAGGGCGCAGGGGTTTGCATAGTGGTGCGTAAGCGCTTGTTGGGTTGCGGTGGCTTATCCAATTGCGCCAAAAACTCTGTGTAAGCTGCATGGCTCACCGGCAGTATAACTTGATCGAGCAGTGCTTCTTCTGCTGCAATTCGTGCAGCGCTCAAAATAAAATCCGTACGATTTTTCCCTTTAAGTTTAGCTGCGCGGTCAATCAAGCCTTGTTCTTCGGGTTTAATGCGAAGGTTCAGCGTTGAGCGTTTACTGGTTTTTTTAAGTAGTGGTTGCATGGTGATTTCCTCTATTGATTCGCTAACCATAGCATCTCGTACTGACGATGTCATTACTGAAAATTAGGTATAGCTTTGCTATAAAGCCGCTACACTTAATACTTGACTGTTTTACTAGGTTAAGTGACAATCTTCACCCCAAAAAACTGGCTGTAATTTTATGAGATTGACTACCAAAGGACGTTACGCTGTTACTGCAATGCTGGATTTAGCATTGCATGCGCAAAAAAATCCCGTGAATTTGGCGGATATTTCTGAGCGTCAAGGCATTTC
>CAXNEI010000213.1:0-3391 GCA_964201195.1 Gammaproteobacteria bacterium | reverse complement strand
AACTTGTCTTTTAGCTCAATTGCTTTAGCTACAGATACGCCATCTTTAGTGATGGTTGGCGCGCCATAGGATTTATCTAATACTACGTTGCGACCTTTAGGGCCTAGGGTCACTCTGACCGCATTGGCCAAAACATTTACACCCCTCATCATTCGATTACGGGCTTCGCTTTCAAAAATTACGTCTTTCGCTGCCATGAGTCATTTCCTCAATTCATTGATTAAAAATAATACCTAAAAAGTGCGCTTATAAAATCACACCAAAAATTTCAGTCTCGGCTAGGATCAACAGCTCTTCACCGTCGATTTTAATTTTGCTGCCGCTGTATTGGCCAAAAACCACGTGATCACCTTCTTTTACGTCAGGTGAACGAATATCACCGCTGTCCAATGATTTACCTGGACCTACAGCAAGCACAGTTCCACGAGCAGGTTTTTCTGCTGCAGAACCAGGCAATACGATACCGCCTGCGGTTTTAGTTTCTTCCTCTTCGCGACGAACAAGTACGCGATCATGTAAGGGGCGGAATTTTTTCATGTCGATTGATCTCCTAAATAAAGTTCATGAAATAAAGTGAAGGAATTTCTCTAAAGGACATTGAGCCTACCGAGAATTACTTGGCCGAGGATATGGGGCTAGGGAATTTCTTTTCAAGGTTTAGTAAAAAAAGTTTTTTGCGGATACACTCGATTGATATGATCCCTTTTCAATTGAGAGCTCTTAAATGCCCACAACCTATCTCAAAAATTCCATTTTCAATACACGCATGCTGGCATGCATAGGTTTAGGATTTAGCTCTGGCCTACCGCTGTATATTATTTACACAATGATTCCTGCGTGGTTACGATCAGAATCTATTTCGCTGAAAGAGATTGGTTTATTTGCTCTGGTGGGCATTCCTTATACCTGGAAATTTCTCTGGTCGCCTTTTGTAGATCGCTACTGCCCACCTTTCCTTGGTCGCCGTCGTGGCTGGATGCTGATCAGCCAAATTATTTTATTATTCGTTATCGCTGCTATGGGTTTTGTCGACCCCTCACTCTCTCTCAAAACCATCGTGATTTTATCCGTTTGCCTGGCTTTTTTTAGCGCCACTCAAGATATTGTTCTTGATGCTTATCGGCGGGAATTATTATCCGAAACCGAACTGGGATTGGGTAATGCGGTCTACGTGAACGCCTATCGTATCTCTGGCTTAATTCCAGGTTCACTGGCGTTAATTCTCTCTGAGCATATGGCTTGGATATGGGTTTTTCATAGTGTGGCTGCCTTTATGTTGTTGGGCATTTTAACTACTTTGCTAGTGAAGGAAATTCCAAGCGATTATGCGCCCACTACACTGAAGCAAGCCGTTGTTCATCCTTTTCGAGATTTCATTCAACGACTGGGTTGGCTGGGTGCAATTGAAGTTATTGCTTTTATGTTTCTTTATAAGTTGGGCGATAATATGGCGACAGCCCTTGCCACACCTTTTTATATTGATATGGGCTATAGCCTAGAAGAAGTGGGCTTAATTGCCAAAAATGCGGGGCTATGGCCTTTAATTCTTGGCAGTTTATTAGGCGGATTAGCCATGATTAAAATAGGCATTAATCGTGCTTTACTGATTTTTGGTGTAATTCAATGGCTATCTATTTTAGGTTTTGCGTGGCTTGCGCAAATAGATCATAACCTGTGGGCATTGGGAAGCGTCATTGCGCTAGAAGCGTTAGGCGTAGGTTTGGGCACCGCCGCTTTCGTTGCTTTTATTGCAAAAACCACCAACCCTGTTTTTGCTGCAACGCAATTTGCTTTACTCACCGCACTGGCCGCAATTCCTCGCACTTTTGTTAATGCTACTACCGGATTTATTGTGGAAGCCATTGGCTGGCCGCCATTCTTTTATTTATGTGCTGCGCTTGCTATCCCAGGTTTATTATTGGTATTTCGCGTAGCGCCGTGGAATGCTCATAACGAAAATTGAATACCGAGCCTATGCCCCACTTCTTCATAAGCTTCGACTACACCGCCTAAACCTTGGCGAAATCTGTCTTTGTCTAATTTAGTGCGCGTTTCCACATCCCATAACCGACAACCATCTGGAGTAAATTCATCACCCAAAATAACGCGGCCTTCGTATACACCAAATTCCAATTTATAATCCACCAACAGCATGTTGCCTTTAGCAAATAATTCCTTCAGCACAGCATTTACTTTAAAAGTGAGCACTTTCATTTGCTCTACTTGCTCAGCTTGCGCCCAACCAAAACTATGAATGTGATATTCATTCACCATCGGGTCACCAAGCTCATCGTTCTTTAAGAAGAACTCAAAAGTTGGTGGCGTTAAATCCAATCCCTCTTCAATACCTAAACGACGACAAATACTACCGGCAGTAATATTGCGTACCACGCATTCGAGCGGAATCATTGCCAATTTTTTTACTAAAGATTCCTGTGGATTTAATTCTTTAATAAAGTGGGTCTCAATACCAGCTTCCGCTAAACGCTGCATAATATAAGCATTAAATTGATTATTCACCTGACCTTTACGATCCAACTGTTCAATTTTTTTGCCATCAAAAGCCGAAGTATCATTGCGAAAATATAAGATTAACGCCTTAGAATCATCTGTCGCATAAACTGATTTGGCTTTACCAGAATAAAGTTGTTCGCGCTTTTCCATCATTATTTCTCCAAAAGAAGCTGAAGTTGTTTCAATAATGCCTGACTGATTTCTACAGGCGCCAAAGTATCATCATTAATTTGCACAGTAATATGAATATCATTTTCTGCACGAGTTACTTTAAGCTCGTAAGCTGTTGTTGCTTTTTTATCTTCTGCATCATAGCGAATATAATAAATACCTAAGGAACGATTTAAATCGTCCACTTTAATATGAGCCTTTTGTAACGCTCTTCCTATATTGGACCAAGCAGGTGCAAATTCTTGCTCCAACTCTAATACAGGATAGTGATTACCATCTTGAGTTAGTAAAATACGCTTAGGCTTTAAATATTCCCCCTGAGAAGCGAGCGTTTCTTTTTGCGCAATAAATAACTGACTTAGCGCTTGTAACGCTTGACTGCGAACGCTCTTATCTTCGGATTGTTGTTGCCACAAAATATCATTGGCAGCGAGACGACTAAATCGCGTTTTATCCTGCATATAACGTGATTCTGGAATTTCTGCATAACTCAGTAAAACACCTACTATCCCTTCCACATCAGAGGTCACTTGAACACGAAATTTAGCGCGGCTGGCTTTTTTCATCTGCGTGATTCGCGCCCAAAAACCTACTTTAGCTTGAAAGGGATTTTGTTTTAGCCAGCTGGTTTCCATCACGCCTGAATTAATATCATCAATGGCTAAAGGAATATTTTTTTGCTGCCAAAATTGTCCTAGCTTTTGCC
>CAXNEI010000212.1:0-3391 GCA_964201195.1 Gammaproteobacteria bacterium | reverse complement strand
AATTTAAAAATTGTTGGCGCGTCCAGGGAGAATAATGGCAGGCTTGCTCAATGCGCAACACTGCATCGAGATCTTCTTCTTGCATGGTGCGAATAAGACCCGTCACTTATTGATCCTGCAAGCTTTTGCTCACCACTTCATAAATATCTTTTGCTAAATTGGGTGCGGCCATAATACGTTGCAACTCCTCCTTTATCGTACGTTGACGATAAGGATCATACTTATGCCAGCGAGTTAAAGGTGTGAGTAAACGCGCAGCAATTAATGGATTAATTTCATTGAGTCGTAAAACTTGATCAACGAGAAACGCATAGCCAGCGCCATCTCTGCGATGAAAATGAATGGCATTACCACAAAAAGCACCGATCAATGAGCGCACTTTATTGGGATTGGTTATTTCAAAAGCCGGATGCGTTAATAAGGCATTCACCTTAGCCAAAGTGTCGCCCTCTGGTGCGGTAGCTTGAATAACAAACCATTGATCCACCACTAAAGCTTCATGCTGCCATTGCTGATAAAATTCTGCTAAGGCTTTTTCTTGGATGGCTGCATTGGAATGCACTAAAGCCTGCAAAGCTGCCCGTTGATCCGTCATATTATCTGCTTGGGCAAACTGCTGATAACAAAGATCAGCAATGGACGCATCAGAAAGCATCATTAAATAATCGAGGCAAAGATTTTTTAAACTGCGTTGACCAATACTTTCTGCGCTGAGCTGATAGGGCCTGCTAGCAAGACTTTGATAGGTTGCTAATAATTCGGTTTTAAATCGTTCTGCTAATTTTAAACGAACCCATTGTCGCACCTGGTGAATTAATTCCACCTCGACGGGCGTCATGGTTTCTGTTACGTAGGCTTCACTGGGCACAGTCAACATAAGTACTTTGGCTGCAGGATCAGTATCTTTTGCCATTAACACTGCGCCAAAGGCTTGATTGAGTGCATCAGCCACTGGCACGTTAAAGGAATCAATACTACCGCGATAAACCAGATGATGAACTTCTGCCAATAGTAATTGCTGGCCCGCTTCCCAACGATTGAAATGGTCACTGTCATGGGTGATCAATAAAGCTAATTGTTGAAAATTATAATTATAATTTAATTTTACTGGCGCAGAAAATCCACGTAATAAAGAAGGCGTAGGTTCCACCGGCACTTTATAAAAAGTAAATTTTTGCTTAGCTTCAGCGAGTGAGAGAACGATTTCTACTGGTGCAGCCGCACCCAAGGCAAGATCTTCTTGCGTTTGATATAAGCGCAGAGGTGATCCGCGACGATCCAATAAACCCATTTTAATCGGAATTAAAAAAGGTTTTTTCTGCGTACATTCCGGTGTGCTTCTACAGGTTTGTTTAAAGGTTAAAGAATACTGTTGCTTTTGTTCATCATATTCATCCGTTACTTCGACTTCCGGTGTGCCGGCTTGATCATACCAGCGCTTAAATTGCGTAAAATCTATTTGATTTTTTTCTGATTTATTAGCATCCGCTAGTGCTTGAATAAAATCTTCTGTCGTCACCGCTTGACCATCATGACGATCAAAATATAAATCCGTGCCTTTACGAAAACCTTCAGCGCCTAATAAAGTGTGCAGCATGCGCACTACTTCAGCGCCTTTTTCATACACTGTGACGGTATAAAAATTATTAATTTCCATATAAGAACTGGGCCGAATCGGATGCGTCATCGGACCTGCATCTTCAGCAAATTGCGCAGTTCTTAGTAAACGCACATCTTCTACTCGTTTGACTAAACGGGAGCTTTGATCTGCAGAAAATTCTTGATCACGAAAAACCGTAAAGCCTTCTTTTAAACTGAGCTGAAACCAATCGCGACAAGTCACTCGATTGCCGCTCCAGTTATGAAAATATTCATGAGCAACGACGGCTTCTACTCGTTGAAAGGCTGCATCGGTGGTGGTTTTTTGATGGGCTAATACACAGGAGGTATTAAAAATATTGAGGCCCTTATTTTCCATCGCGCCCATATTAAAATGACTGACTGCCACAATCATATAGAGATCGAGATCATATTCTCGACCATACACTTGCTCATCCCAAGCCATGGCTTTTTTCAGTGATAATAAACCGTGATCGCATTTGTCTAAATCATGAGGCTCTACATAAAGCTTTAATTCGACTTCGCGGCCACTAGAGGTAATAAAAGTGTCTTCTTTACAGGCTAAATCTGCAGCTACTAAGGCAAATAAATAACAGGGTTTTTTAAAGGGATCTTCCCAGGTCACCCAATGTTGTCCATCGCTGCTTTCACCGGAAGATACTAAATTTCCGTTAGATAATAATACCGGGTATTTGTTTTTATTAGCCCTTAAGGTAGTAGTGAATTTTGTCATCACATCGGGGCGATCGGGGAAATAAGTGATTTTACGGAAACCTTCCGCTTCGCATTGAGTACATAACATTCTTTTAGATAAATACAAACCTTCTAAGGAAGTATTTTTTTGCGGACACAGGCTATTTTTAATGATTAAAGTAAACGCCGCAGGCACGTTAGGAATACGCAATAACTCTTCTTCTAATTGATAGTCTTTTGCACTTAATAGATGATCATTCAAACGCACTTCGACTAAGGTTAAATCGCAGCCATTGAGCTCTAGCGGCAAAGCGATATCGCCTCGCTCGGCATTGCGCACAAACTGCATTACTGCAGTGACCTGTGTTAATTGCTCATCTAGTTCAAGAGTAAGGTTCACCTGCTCGATATGATAAGCAGGCGGTTGATAATCAGCCAAATAAATGGTTTTAGGAGAATTCATATAGGGTTCTCTTTATGCTCCCCCTCTTCAGTTGAAGAGGGGGCTGGGGGGAGTTTGAAAAAAATCTTCTCTTTCTTACGGCCTCGATCAATATAGCCTACCCTTTCTGTATCGGGTATGTTGGCGTGTATTTCATAGGCTAATACTGCCTGTAAACTATTCGCCTGCTGCTCTTCGGTTAATTTATCGCCAGAAGGCCAGCGGCCTATTTCTACAGCAGTTTTGAGATTCTGATAAATCTCTGGTGTGATTTTCGCGATAAGCTGGTTAAAATTCATCTTCGATTAAACCTATTGGGTGATTATGAATATTTACTTTAAAAATATCGGTCTTATGGGCCGCGTCGGCAACGACCTAGTGCAACAAAGTGTGCAACAAATTTTTGCGTATCTGCAGCAGCATAATATTCATACCATCATCGAAACAGAAACCGCGCAAGACTTTGCTAACCCAACGGTTCAAGTAGCCTCTGCACGAAAGCTCGGCGAACTCTGCGACCTTGTCATAGTCGTTGGTGGCGATGGCTGTTTGCTGGGTGCGGCGCGTGCGCTGGCACCTTACGGTACTCCCTTATTAGGTGTCAACCGGGGGCGCTTAGGTTTTCTCACGGATATT
>CAXNEI010000211.1:0-3394 GCA_964201195.1 Gammaproteobacteria bacterium | reverse complement strand
GTCTTTATTCATTCAAGTACACAATGGATGTTGTTATGTCTTCTGCAGTAGCCTTAAAATTTCCGCTGACCTTATCTCCTGTTTCTAATCTTGTATCTTTCCATCCTCATCAACGTTTAGCTGGACGTTATGAGCTCATTAAAATTCTGGGTAGTGGTGGTTGTGCCCGCGTTTATTTAGCTATTGATCATCAAGCAAAGCTGCAAGTGGCTTCTCCCTACGTGGCGATTAAAATATTGCGCGCTGAATTGCATAATTGCCCGCAAATCCTTCACGCCTTTCGACAAGAGTATCGAAAAGCACAGAGTATTTCTCATCCTAATATGGTGAAAGCATATGCTTTTTATGAACTAGAGGATTCGGTTTTTTTGGTGATGGATGCTTTAGAAGGGCGCACCTTGGGCCAGTTGTTTAGGGATTATTCTGCGAATGGGGTGCCTAAAGCTTGGAGTTTTTTGATGATCGAGCAATTGCTGGCAGCAGTGCAGGCAATTCATCAAAATAATTGGGTGCATTATGACCTGAAGCCAGGCAATTTATTTTTTAACAAGCATGACAGCCAATTAAAAATTCTTGATCTAGGAATGGCGAGGGAAAAGACGGCAGAAGGTAAATATGAATCTAGACCTATGGAAGCCTTAACGCCTGCTTATGCCAGTTTAGAAATGATTGAAGGTGCGCCAGCCGATCCGCGAGATGATATTTATAGTATGGCCTGTGTGATTTATGAATTGCTTGCCGGTAAACATCCCTTTGATCGTTTGTCAGCGGATCAAGCCTGGAAAGCGAATATGCAGCCGGAGCCTGTTGCTGGTTTAACTCGGCGCCAATGGAAGGTGTTAAAGCATGCGTTAGCTTTTCGTCGTGAAGATCGCATCGCAAGTGTGAGCGCTTTTCAGCGAAAATTTTTTGTGCGTTTAAGTGTGCGTACGCATTGGCGATTATTTTTCGGTTGTGCTTTTTTAACGGAAGCGCTGTTTCTAGCTTGGGCTTTGTGGCGGGGGTAGGAGAGTAAAGCCCTATCTTGCTAAACAGAAGGTTGTTGCATAAATACCGTTCGTGGTGAGCTTGTCGAACCACTCTCCGAGCACCCTTCGACAAAGCTCAGGGTGAACGGGTTACTGCATTATGCAACAGCACACTTGCAAAAGTGGGAGCTAAATCAAGCCACCATATCTTTCAATTTTTTCAACGGTCTTACTTTAACCACATTACGTGCTGGTTTTGCTTTAAAGGTAGCTTCTTCGCCAGTGAAAGGATTAATCCCTTTACGTGCTTTAGTTGCTGGCTTACGGACAACCGTAATTTTCAATAGGCCAGGCAAAGTAAAGGTGCCGACGCCATTTTTCTTCACATGGGCTTCAACCAGAGCGTTGATTTCATCAAGCACACCTTGCACCTGTTTTCTGCTGAGGTCAGTGCGTTCAGCAACAGCCGTCAGCATTTGCGTCTTGCTCATGGCTTCCTTCATTGCCGCTACACTTTTAGTAGCCGGTTTAGTGGCCGCTTTCTTTGTGCCAGTTTTTTTCGCGCTAGTTTTTTTCGCTGCCATAATATCTATCCTTAAGAGTGATGGAGATAAAACTAATAAAGGCTTTATTTAAAGCGTTTATTGACCTGAGTCAGCTAGAATTCTAGGGTTTTTTAGCGAAAAAGCTAGGAAAAGTTTCACCGATAAGTGTTTTTTACCTATTTTTATAGGTTATTTTTAATTTTTTGCTTATTGTTTGAGCGGATTAACAAGAGCTAAGACTTTTTGTTATACTGATGCCCCTTAATTTTAGGGCGAATCGTCACTGCGTTATTTAATGATGAAGAGTCTGTTATGCCAATTTATGAATATCAATGTCAGTCATGTCAGCACAAATTAGAGACGCTGCAAAAAATGAGTGATGCGCCGTTAATCGATTGCCCTAGCTGTCATCAAGCTGAATTAAAGAAATTAATTTCTGCCAGCGCCTTTCAATTAACCGGCACAGGTTGGTATGCTTCGGACTTTAAGTCTCCTCCGGCAGCGGCAGATAGCAAGACAGAAGCTAAACCCGCAGCAGAAAAAACCAGTAGCGATGCAGCGGCTGCACCAGAAGCGAAAAAGCCAGAGCCGAAGGCGGAAGTGAAACAGTCAGAAAGTAAATCAACAGAAACTAAAGCCACCCCTAAAACTGACCCTACAACTAAATAGGATTCTCCCATGCGAAGCCATTATTGCGGCGAAATTACAGAACAACTCGTAGATCAAACCGTAGAACTCTGCGGTTGGGTGCATCGTCGCCGCGATCACGGCGGCGTTATTTTTCTCGACGTGCGTGATCGAGCGGGATTAGTCCAAGTGGTGGTGAACCCTGAAAGCGAAGCAGCTTTTGCGTTAGCCGATAAATTGCGCAGCGAATATGTAATTCAATTAACTGGTAAAGTGAGGCCTCGACCTGCTGGCAGTGCAAATCCTGATTTAGCCACCGGCGCTATCGAAATTGTTGCTAGCTCCGTTGCGCTATTAAATGCTGCGCTAACGCCGCCTTTCCAATTAGATAATTATACCGAAGTGGGTGAAGAAACTCGGTTGCGTTATCGCTATATGGATTTGCGTCGACCAGAGATGGCGCAAAAACTGATTTTCCGCGCGCGAGCGACTTCATTAATTCGCAATCATCTCGAGCAAGCAAAATTCCTCGATATCGAAACACCGGTATTGACCCGCGCCACACCAGAAGGTGCTCGCGATTATTTAGTGCCGAGCCGAACTCATCCCGGCAGTTTTTTTGCGTTACCGCAATCGCCACAATTGTTTAAGCAATTATTAATGGTCGCCGGTTTCGATCGTTATTATCAAATCGTTAAATGCTTTCGCGATGAAGATCTGCGGGCCGATCGTCAACCTGAATTTACCCAAATCGATTTAGAGTGCGCCTTCGTTAATGAAAAAGACATTATGGCGGTGGCGGAAAATTTAGTCCGTCATTTATTCAAAGAATTATTGAATCTCGATTTGCCTGAATTTCCGCACATGACCTATGCCGACGCCATGCATTTATATGGCAGCGATAAACCGGATTTGCGCATCGCTATGCAATTAGTTGATGTGGGCGATTTAATGCAAGATATTCCCTTCCGAGTTTTTGCGGGCCCTGCGCAAGATCCTGAAGGTCGGGTAGCAGCTTTATGTGTACCGCAGGGCGGCGAGAAATTAAGTCGCAAAGATATCGATCAATATACTAATTTCGTCAGCTCTTATGGCGCAAAAGGATTGGCTTATATTAAGGTCAATGATCCGAGTTTAGGCGTGGAAGGTTTGCAGTCTCCGATTGTGAAAAATATTCCTGTCGAAGCCTTAACAGAAATTCTGCAGCGCACCCAAGCTAAAGCCGGCGATTTAATTTTCTTCGGCGCCGACAAA
>CAXNEI010000210.1:0-3418 GCA_964201195.1 Gammaproteobacteria bacterium | reverse complement strand
ACAATCACAAAAAAATATTTACGCTCTCCTGCTTTAATTTTTTAACCACCCCATCAGGCAAAGCCTGACACCCCTCCAAAGGAGGGAAATTAATACATCAAAGTGCATGACAAATCCCCCCTCTTTTTGAAAGAGGGGTTGGGGGAGTTAAAGCTCTATAGGAAGTTGAAACATGGCAGTATTCAATCGATCAGAAACAAAAACGCACAGGAAAAACCTATGATGAAGCAAGAGAAAAACATATGGCATCTTTAGGAATAAAAACACTGAGATTTTCAAATCTAGATGTTCTAAAAAATACAACAGGCGTGATGAATTTTATATTTGAGGAAATTTCCTTAATGAAAAAATCGTGCACTTGCACTTTAACTCCCCCAGCCCCTCTTTCAAAAAGAGGGGGGCAAAAAATGGACAAAACTATGCAAAATAATATTGCATCAAATCTCAGCCAGCAGTACTATCGCCAAACTTTAAAATTGATGGCCGCTCGGCCCATGCTTTCTGACCAAAAGGACAGAACTAAAACAAGGACGATGACTTCCTCATGAAAAAACTCCTCAAATGGTTTCTCGCTTTTCTCGGCATTGTGGCTTGTTTTTATTTATTCGCTTTTGTGTTTGGCGTATGGGGCTCCTACGAAATGAAAAAGCGTTTCGATATTGGTTATGGCGCATCAACAAGTCCACGATTAGTGCGCTTAGAAATCGGCGATAAAGTTTTTGCTATTCCGCAAAATCATATTTGGTCGCGGGATCGTTGGCAAGACGGCAAAGTCACTGGCGTCAATTTGCAAGCGCTGTTGCCCAATTTTGAACCTTATACTGAAACCAATAAGCAGGAGTTTGAAAAGCCTGGATGGAATAGGGAAATTAGTTTTTTATTAAGTGAACACAATATTGCTAATAGCCCTACAGGCAAGACGTCTATGACTCGCAAAGATGTCTATGAGCGCATTATTCGCTCTGTTTCACAACAGCTTAAGCCGACAAAAGATTTTCCAGGTCCTTTTGGACTTACGCTAAAAAAGTGGATTAAACCTTCGCCTGGAGATAAAGAGCTATACGTGGGTCATAAAAAGAATGGTGATTTCTATTGGATAAAGTGCGATCCAGATAATCCAAAGGAATTCCCTTCATGTAGCACCTATATCGAATATTCTAAGCAAGTTACTATTCACTATACCTTTTCTAAACAGTACTTATCAGATTGGAAAACCATAGACCAAGGCGTGTTGAATTTAATTCATCAATTTGAAATCAACGCAAAACAAGGAAAGTAATTATGACTATTTCACAACAAATTCAATCACAACTAGAAGCTTATAAAAATGCCGGTGATGCCGCGGGTTACTACAGCACACTTGCTGCTAACGGCCACGACTATGGCAACCTTGCCCTTGAAGCGGCTACTGATACAGGATTTTGGGGCCATTACGCGAATAATTTTTTAGCTCTTGTAGGGCGGATTAGCTATTTGCGTAATCCGCCGAATAAAAAACCCACGATTAACGATGCACTTTATTCTTGGCCATTAACCGCATAATTTATTTTACAGGAAGATAACTTGCTCATGAAAAAATTGTTCAAATGGTTTCTCGCTTTTCTTGGTATTGTGGCCTGCTTTTATGTATTCGCTTTTGTGTTTGGCGTATGGGGCTCCTACGAAATGAAAAAGCGTTTCGATATTGGCTATGGTGCGTCAACCAGTCCGCGATTAGTTCGCTTAGAAATCGGCGATAAAGTTTTTGCTATTCCGCAAAACCATATTTGGTCTCGGGATCGCTGGCAAGGCGGCAAAGTCACCGGTGTTAATCTGCAAGCCTTGTTGCCGAATTTTGAACCTTACACAGAAGCTAATAAGCAGGAGTTTGAGAAGCCAGGGTGGAATCGGACAATTGATCTATTGCTAATTCAAACTGATGTATACGAGAAAGGTAAAACTTCAATTTCTCGGCAACAGCATTATGATCTAATGCTTAAAAAATCGCAGAAAACCGCCAAAGAAAAAGGTCCGTTCGGACTTACGAAAGTTCATGGAATTAAATGGGTTATGGACGACGATTTTTTTATCGGAAAGCTTCCTGATGGTGATTTTTATTGGGTTATGTGTGATCCCGATGGCAAACATATTGCTCCATCTTGCAAGGCTAGTGTTAATTATTCAGATTACACAGACCTATCGTATACCTTTTCCAAACAATACTTATCAGATTGGCAGACCATAGATAAGAAAGCACGGAATTTAATTCGTCAATTTGAAGTTAATGCAAAACAAGGAGGAGAATAACCATGACTATTTCACAGCAGACCATTAATCAACTGCAATCTTATGTCCAAACAGGTAATGCCGCGGGTTATTACAGCACACTTGCTGCTAACGGTCATGACTATGGCAATCTTGCGCTTGAAGCGGCAACTGATACCGGATTTTGGGGCCATTACGCCAATAATTTTCTCGAAAATAAAGCAGCAGAATTAGGTATCTCTATTGATCGCAATAAAATTATGCAGGAACTAATGCAGGCAGATTTTAAGGAGCGGTCTAGCGATAAAAATAATTGGCAGCCAATTACTGCTGAAGCGATTAAAGGCTATCACAAGGAAGTATTTAAGGAAAATGGTCTTCCACCCTCCGCCTGGACCGGCACTTTTTTTGATGATCGATTTGGTCCAGCAATGTGGTGCATTAACTGCAATGGTATCGAGCGTCAGGGGCAAACGGTAGAACAAGCGCTTTCAAATTTTGTAGATAACATGCTGAAAAATTGGAACGGTACCTTTGATCAAGCCATCGATTTCTTTACTGATGCATTGCGTGATGGGGTGCTTAGCAAAACAATTGCAGATGCTATCTTGGATGCAACTGGCAGAATTGAATTAGCTAAGGCTGTCGAACTACTTTTGCAGAGAGTATTTGACTGGGCCCAGCAGAAATTAGATATAGCCGACCTCATCAACCAATTCTGGAACGCCGCCCGCAACTGGATTCAACGCATAGATCCTCTTGCATTAGATTTAAATAATAACGGTATTGAAACCATTTCTGCAAACGGAACAGTTTTATTTGATCATGACGGTGATGGAATTAAGAATGGCACAGGCTGGTTAAAGCCTTCAGACGGTTGGTTGGTGCTAGACAGAAACAATAATAATTTAATTGATTCAGGCAAAGAATTATTTGGTGTGGATACCGTAAAATCCAACGGTGCAAAAGCTACCGACGCTTTTGATGCACTAAAAGATCTCGATGCGAATGCCGATGGAAAAATAAATGCCACTGATGCTGTTTTTACCAAGCTACGCGTCTGGACAGATAAAAACTCTGATGGCATTAGCCAAGCAGACGAACTGACTTCATTAGCTAACAATAACATTACCGCAATTAATTTAACCGCCACCACCAAAAATACTAATTTGGG
>CAXNEI010000209.1:0-3426 GCA_964201195.1 Gammaproteobacteria bacterium | reverse complement strand
GGTGATGTTTTTGGTAGCTGGAAGCAGGTGCAGAAAACCCATTTTGATGATGGTGGTGTGTTTGACCAGATTTATCAGCAATAATTTAAAACCATGAAAAAATCCCCCTCCCATAATGTCTTACCCGGTTTTGGTTTATCCATGGGTTACACCTTGGTGTATTTATCCTTAATCGTATTAATTCCTTTGTCTGCAGTATTTATTAAAACTTCCCATTTAACCTGGGAGCACTTCTTATCTGCGGTAACAGCTGCGCGAGTGGTTGCTTCCTATAAACTCAGTTTTGGTGCTTCTCTTCTTGCTGCGGTCATCAATAGTATTTTTGGTTTTATTCTCGCTTGGGTGTTGGTGCGTTATCGTTTCCCTGGTCGACGCATAGTCGATGCATTAATTGACTTACCTTTTGCTTTACCTACAGCAGTGGCCGGTATTGCGCTGACAGCTATTTATGCGGGTAATGGTTGGTTAGGCCAATATCTGGAACCTTTAGGTTTTAAAATTGCTTTTGCTCCACCAGGTATTTTAATTGCGCTCATTTTTATCGGTTTGCCTTTTGTGGTGAGAACACTACAGCCGATTTTAGAAGATTTAGAAATTGAACTAGAAGAAGTGTCCGCCAGTTTAGGCGCCCGTCGTTGGCAGACTTTTTTCTATGTGATTTTTCCCATTGTTCTGCCTGCTTTATTAACCGGTTTTGCTTTAGCCTTTGCTCGCGCAGTGGGTGAATATGGCTCGGTGATCTTTATTGCAGGTAATATTCCCATGGTGTCAGAAATTACACCTTTGATGATTATTACTAAACTCGAGCAATATGATTATGAAGGTGCCACAGCTATTGCTTTAGTGATGTTGGTTTTTTCTTTTATGCTGTTGTTAGCGATTAATTTATTGCAAGCCTGGGCAGCAAAACGCACCGGGAGGGTACGCTAATGGCTGGAATGATTGGTGCCTTGTACAAGGAAAGCAATAAAGCATCACGCTATGAATCCAATGCAGCAACCCGTGAACCTATTTGGGTAAAGTGGTTGTTAGTGATCATATCGCTGAGTTTTTTTGCCATATTTCTATTATTACCCCTTATAGTAGTTTTGGTTGAAGCCTTAAGCAAAGGTTGGTCGGTGTATTGGGAGGCCCTAGTCGATCCTGAAACCATCTCTGCTATTTGGCTCACTTTAACTGCTGCCGCTATTGCAGTACCGTTGAATTTAATTTTTGGTGTGATGGCGGCTTGGGCCATTGCTAAATTTGATTTTCGCGGAAAATATTTTCTTATCACCTTAATTGATTTGCCTTTTTCTGTTTCTCCGGTAGTTGCTGGTTTAATTTATGTTTTGGTGTTTGGTGCTCAAGGTTGGTTGGGTGATTGGCTGAGTAGTCACGATATTAAGATTATTTTTACTACCTCTGGAATTGTATTGGCCACTGTTTTTGTGACCTTTCCTTTTATCGCTCGTGAATTAATTCCCTTAATGCAAGCGCAAGGCAAAGAAGAAGAGGAAGCTGCAGTTGTATTAGGTGCAAAAGGCTGGCAAGTTTTTTGGCATGTGACTTTGCCGAATATTAAATGGGGTTTAATTTATGGCGTCATTCTCTGTAATGCACGCGCTATGGGTGAATTTGGCGCTGTTTCTGTAGTGTCTGGTCATATTCGTGGATTGACTAATACCTTGCCGCTACAAGTGGAAATTCTCTATAACGAATATCAATTTGCTGCTGCTTTTGCGGTGGCCTCGCTATTAGCCTTGTTGGCTTTAGTCACATTAGGTATTAAGACCTGGGTTGAATTTCAGGCGAGTAAAACAATGCAGTCAGTATCTTTGGAGCATGAAGCATGAGTATTCAAGTTAAAAATATTTCAAAAGCCTTTGGTAATTTTATTGCGTTAGATAATGTATCCCTCGATTTTCCCTCTGGTGAATTAGTTGCATTGCTTGGGCCATCCGGTTGTGGGAAAACCACTTTATTACGTGTTATTGCAGGCATGGAGCAAGCCGACTCAGGTGATGTTTTATTAGAAGGTGAAAATGCTTCTGCTACCCATGTGCGCGAGCGACAAGTGGGTTTTGTTTTTCAGCATTATGCTTTGTTTCGCCATATGACAGTATTTGATAATGTGGCTTTCGGTTTACGAATGAAACCACGCAAACAACGATTGCCAGAAAATCAAATCGCGAAAAAAGTTCATGACTTATTAAAGTTAGTGCAATTAGATTGGTTGGCTGATCGTTTTCCCGCGCAATTATCCGGTGGTCAGCGTCAGCGTATTGCTTTAGCGCGCGCTTTAGCGGTGGAGCCGCGGGTATTATTATTAGATGAACCTTTTGGTGCGTTAGATGCTAAAGTCAGAAAAGAATTACGTCGTTGGCTGCGTAAACTCCACGATGAATTGCATATTACTTCTATCTTTGTTACCCATGATCAAGAAGAAGCGCTAGAAGTGGCTGATCGAGTGGTGCTGATGAATCATGGTAAAGTGGAACAAGTGGGTACACCAGAAGAAGTTTATTCTCATCCAGCGACACCTTTTGTCTATGGATTTCTAGGTTCAGTGAATTTATTCCATGGTCGGGTGGAAGGTGAATCGGTGCGTGTGGGTGATGATACCTTGCCTCATGAAGCCAGCGAATTAACGCACGGCGCTGAAGTTACGGCATTTGCTCGACCTCATGAGCTAGATATTATTACGCAAGTTGAATCTGGCGTCGGTATTCCCGCTAAAGTCAGTCGAATTTTTTCCTTTGGTTTAGTGACCCGTGTGGAATTAGATGGTTTAGAAGGTGGGGAAAGTCAACATTTTGAAGTAGAAACCACACGAGAACGTGTAGCCGAATTGGCTTTAATTGAAGGGCAAACTGTGCGTCTAGTGCCATCGCGATTACGCGTTTTTCAGAATAAATAGGTAGATTACGATGAATTTCCAACAACTCAGAATTATTCGCGAAACCGTACGGCGGAATTTTAATTTAACCGAAGCGGCCAATGCGCTATTTACTTCACAGTCGGGTGTCAGTAAACACATTAAAGATTTGGAAGATGAATTAGGCGTTGAATTATTCGTGCGTAAAGGCAAGCGCTTGTTAGGTCTTACCGATCCTGGTAAAGGTTTGGTGGAAATTGTTGAACGCATTTTGCTCGATGCAAAAAATATTAAGAATATAGCCGATCAATTCAGCCATAGTGATCAAGGACAATTAACGGTAGCAACTACCCACACTCAAGCGCGTTATGTTTTACCAAAAGTGGTTGCTGAATTTAAGCGGAGTTTTCCTAAAGTGCATTTAGTTTTGCATCAAGCAAGCCCCAGTGAAATTGTAAAACTTTTATTAAATGGTGAAGCAGATATTGGGATTGCAACAGAAGAATTAGCCGATGCGGAAGAGTTAGTGTCAACCCAAAGTTAAAATGTCCCCTTTTTCATACCTTGAA
>CAXNEI010000208.1:0-3462 GCA_964201195.1 Gammaproteobacteria bacterium | reverse complement strand
ATTCGACTCATCTTCAATCCAGTGCAAACCTAAAGCCTGTGCGCGCACCAAAATTTCTGCCCGAGGAATTTCTAACAAAGGCCTCACCAAGGTAAAATCATGAAAAGACGTTAAGGGCAACATGCCTTGCAAACCCAACACACCGGTGCCGCGCAATAAGCGCAACAATAAAGTTTCCACTTGATCATCTTGATGATGGGCTAAACATAAATAAGATTTTGCAGCAACGCACTGTTGAAAAACTTGATAACGTGCTTCGCGTGCTGCTGCCTCCAAACCTTTCCCTTGATTTTCCACAGTGACTCGACGAACGATTAAGGGAACCGATAATTTTTCGCAAATGTTTTCACAATGGGTTTGCCAAGCATCAGCATTTTGACTTAAGCCATGATGAATATGAATAGCGGATAATTCACAGCGGCCTTGTTGTTTTAATTGCGCTAATTCAACTAACAACAAATGCGAGTCGACGCCACCGCTGTAGCCAACAACAATATGCGGAGTTTCTTCTGGAAGTTGAGTGAGAAAATGGGTGAGCGCTGCGGAAATCATTTTTGTTCGGCCAATGCCCCATAGGCCATAATTCTTTTATATCGCTGCGCCAACAATGCTGCTGGCTCAATATTTTCGAATTGTTTTATTTGCTGCACCAATGCAGTTTGTAAGCGGCGCGCTATATCATCCATATCGCGATGAGCGCCGCCTAAGGGTTCTTCAATCACTGCATCAATTAACCCCAAAGATTTTAAATTATCCGCAGTGAGGGCCATAGCAGCAGCAGCGTCTTCCGCACGCTCAGCACTTTTCCATAAAATCGATGCGCAACCTTCTGGCGAAATCACTGAATAGGTGCTGTATTGCAGCATAATTAAATGATCGCAGACACCAATGGCAAGCGCACCACCAGAACCACCTTCACCAATCACCACGGAAATCACCGGCACTTTTAATTGCGACATAGCTTGAATATTTCGCGCAATGGCTTCGCTTTGGCCGCGCTCTTCCGCATCAATACCAGGATAAGCGCCGGGTGTATCAATAAAAGTAATAATCGGCAAATGAAAACGTTCGGCCATTTCCATTAAACGCAGTGCTTTACGATAGCCTTCTGGTCGTGGCATACCAAAATTACGTTTCACTTTTTCTTGTGCGGCACGGCCTTTTTGATGACCAATAATCATCACTGGATATTTTTTTAAATGAGCAAGACCGCCAACAATCGCAGGATCTTCGCCAAATACTCTATCGCCACACAATAAATCAAAATCGGTAAATACCCGCTCAATATAATCTAACGTATGGGGCCGACCAGGATGTCGCGCTACTTGCGCCACTTGCCAGGGTGTTAATTTTCCGTAGGTAGCTGTTAGCAAGTCTTCTAATTTTGCTTCTAGTCGCACAGCTTCGCCATCAACACTTGCATCAGCTGAAATGCGACAACGCAAGTCATGAATTTGCGCTTCTAATTCCGCGATAGGTTGTTCAAAGGCTAAATAATGGGTTTTCATAAATCATTTCTTCGCCGAAGTCTTAATATCAGGGATTGGAGGTAATTTTCTTTTCCTATGATCGAGGATGACAACAGATTGCCCCTTCAAGGATCCTATTGTTTCTCCCGATTGTTGATATTCTCTGGCGCTGGCATTCGTCATAGAAACAGAAGATACCGCCATTGCAACAAAAGAAACATTCTTCATATCTCGGTAGCCTGGCCTACCTACGGGAAATATCAACTCATCCCAAACATCAATTGTTGAAGCCGAACTTCTTGTATCAGTGGAAACAGAGGATACTACCGATTCAGAACTTGGTCTTCCTTTTCTTTGAGCCGCTGGATCCATAGCTTATCTCTTAGTGAATTATCCATATTCTACAACTACATTCTCAGCACCGGCATGTTGTTTTAGCTGATCGATTAATACCTGCTCTGGATTGACGCGCCACTGCGCACCTAAATCCAACTGCATAGTCGATTCTGGTCGTTGATAATGAATGCGCACAGGACAAGCTTCCGCTTGATAGGGTTGTAGAATCACTTTCAATTTTTCTACCCAAGCGTTACTCATCATCTCGCTGTTAGCTTTTAAGACAATACGAGCTTTTTTATAGGTACGCAATTGTGCCAAGGAAATAATATTGCGTCCGATCATTTTCAATTGGCCAGAATACTCATCCAAGCTAATATCGCCTTCCACCACTAATAATTCATCTTTAATTAATAAATTCCGCGCAGAGGCATAAATATCAGCAAATAAGGTGGCATCCATTCGCCCGCTGCGATCATCCAAAGTAGCAAAGGCAATTTTTTCTTGGCGTTTATTTTTCATGGTGCGAATGCCCATGAGCAAACCGGCGACAATGACCGGTTGACCACGCTGAGTAGGTTTTACTTCTTGAATCCGCGCAATTTTCATGGCGCGTAATTCTGCTAAATACTGGTCAATGGGATGGCCTGTTAAATACAAGCCCAAGGTTTCTTTTTCGCCCAGCAAACGCTCTCTATCACTCCACGCAGGCACCAGTTTAAAAGCCTGTTGCGTTGTTGCCGGCGTGGCCAAGGTAGCGCCAAATAAATCTTGAATACCCGATGCTTCATTACTGTGCAGTTGCTCGGCAGCTTTAATCGCATCTTCTAAACTCGCCCAAATCGCAGCACGATGAGGCCCTAAGCCTTCTAATCCACCGCTTCGAATTAATGCTTCCAAACAGCGTCGATTCACCTTTCGCAAGTCTACCCGCTGACAAAAATCAAAAACATTGGTGAATAATTTTTGTTGTCTTTCCTCAATAATATTTTCGATGGAGCCTTCACCTACCCCTTTAATTGCACCTAAACCATAAACAATTTTTCGTGGTTCAGTCGCAATGAATTTATAGCTGGAGTAATTCACATGGGGCGGCACTAATTCCACTTTCATGGAACGACATTCTTCCACCAGAATCACTACCTTGTCGGTGTTGTCCATATCCGCAGACAATACCGCCGCCATAAACGCAGCAGGATAATGGGTTTTTAACCAAGCCGTTTGATACGACAACAGAGCATAAGCAGCCGAGTGAGATTTATTAAATCCATAGCCCGCAAATTTTTCCATTAAATCGAAAATATGGGTGGCTTGTTGTTCTGGCACACCGCGCGCTACCGCACCTTCAGTAAAAATTTCCCGTTGCTTAGCCATTTCTTCCGCTTTTTTCTTACCCATAGCCCGACGCAACATATCAGCGCCGCCGAGCGTATAACCAGAAAGCACTTGCGCAATTTGCATCACCTGCTCTTGATATAAAATAACACCGTAGGTATTTTTTAAAATGGGCTCTACATCAGGATGTGGATATTCCACTCTTTGCCGACCATGTTTTCGATTAATGAAATCGTCCACCATGCCGGACTGCAAAGGACCAGGACGAAACAGCGCTACCAATGCCACAATATCTTCAAAGCAGCTCGGCTGTAAGCGCTTA
>CAXNEI010000207.1:0-3463 GCA_964201195.1 Gammaproteobacteria bacterium | reverse complement strand
AAGAAGATTGGACACCACCCTTTGTCGATAAAATTATTTTTTGGTTAGCGCCAGCGATTGCCATGAGCGCGCTGCTGATGGTTTTTGCGGTAATTCCTATTACGCCTACTTGGGGCATAGCCGATTTAAATATTGGTGTTTTATTTTTCTTGGCCATGGGTGGTTTAGCAGTTTATGCAGTGATATTTGCGGGTTGGTCCAGCAATAATAAATATGCTTTATTAGGTGGGTTGCGTTCCGCAGCGCAGACATTGTCCTATGAAGTTTTTATGGGGATTTCGGTGATGGGCGTAGTAGCGATCACGGGTTCCTTTAATTTGCGCGACATAGTGATCGCCCAAAAAGATGTGTGGTTTATTGTGCCGCAATTTCTCGGTTTTATTACTTTCTCTATTGCTGGTGTTGCATTAACCCATCGCACACCTTTTGATGCACCAGAAGCGGAACAAGAATTAGCGGCGGGTTATCACACCGAATATTCCGGTTTAAAATTCGGTATGTTCATGGTGGGTGAATACGTCGCCATGGTCGTTGTCAGTGCTATGATAACCGTATTATTTTTGGGTGGTTGGCAGGGGCCTTGGTTGCCACCTATTGTTTGGTTTATGGCGAAAATGGCTTTCTGCATCATGATTTTTATTTTATTGCGCGGTTCTTTGCCGCGGCCTCGTTATAGTGATGTGATGATTGCGGGTTGGAAAGTATTATTACCTTTGAGTTTACTGAATTTATTAATTACCGGCGCGGTGATCTTATATGTATAACTTAAAGCAGTTATTAATAGATATCTGGAGCCAGCTACGCAGCATGGTGATGGTGTTCAATCATGCTTTTAGAAAGCGCGACACGATTTTATATCCTGAGCAACCCGTTTATTTACCGCCACGCTATCGTGGACGCATTGTATTAACGCGCGACCCTGATGGAGAAGAGCGTTGTGTCGCCTGTAATTTATGTGCAGCAGCTTGTCCAGCCCAGTGTATTTCTCTGCAAAAAGCGGAACGAGAAGATGGCCGTTGGTATCCTGAATTTTTCCGCATTAATTTTTCCCGCTGTATTTTTTGCGGTATGTGTGAAGAAGCCTGTCCTACTACGGCGATTCAATTAACACCTGATTTTGAAATGGCAGAGTTTAAACGCCAAGATTTAGTGTACGAGAAAGAAGATTTATTAATTTCTGGCCCAGGCAAAAATCCGGATTATAACTTTTACCGCGTAGCGGGAATGGCGATCGCGGGGAAACCCAAAGGTGCAGCGCAGCATGAGGCGCAGCCGGTGGATGTGAAAAGTTTATTGCCATAGAAATAGGTTATTAGTAGAGGAATCCGTTCACCCTGAGCTTGTCGAAGGGTTTGCATAGAGAATGGGCTTCGACAGGCTCAGCCCGAACGGACATATTAATTATGCAATAAACCCTTGAAAAGGGGATTGGGGGGATTTAAATCCTCGGAGAATTTTATGGAAATCGCTTTTTATTTAGCGGGATTAGTGGCGGTATTCTCTACCTTGGGAATGCTATTTAGCCGTAATCCTGTGCATGGTTTGCTCTATATGATTGTGTCGCTACTCAGTGTCGCGATGATTTTTTTTGCCGTGGGTGCTTCTTTTGCCGGTGTACTAGAAATGATTGTCTATGCCGGCGCTATTTTAGTTTTATTCGTTTTTGTCATGATGATGCTGAATTTAGGCGAAACCGTTATCCAATTAGAAAAAACCTGGTTGCAACCACGCAATTGGATTTTACCTGCGTTGTTAAGCAGCATTTTATTCATCGAGCTATTGGTATTTTTATGGCAGGGCCAACAGGTTGCGCCTTTTGGTCAAGCGGTAACGATTAAACAAATCGGCGTAACTTTATATGGCCCTTATATTTTAGCGGTGGAATTGGCTTCATTAATTTTATTGGCGGCCTTAGTGATTGCATTTCACTTGGGGCGCAAAGATGAAGCGGGGGAGTTATGATGAATGGTATTCCTTTAGATCATGGCTTAATGCTTGCGGGATTATTATTTGCTCTCGGCCTCATGGGCGTGATTATGCGCCGCAATATTTTATTTGTGTTAATGAGCATCGAAGTGATGATGAATGCCGCCGCTTTAGCTTTTGTGTTAGCGGGTAGTCGTTGGGGTCAGCCTGATGGTCAAATTATGTTTATTTTTATTCTAACCTTGGCTGCTGCTGAAGCCAGTATCGGTCTAGCGATTGTCTTCCAACTTTATCGTCGTTTCCACAGTGTGGACATTGACGCAGCCAGTGAGATGCGCGGATGAACTTACTTGCGTTAACGGTTTTATTTCCTCTGCTTGGATTTGTGATTTTATCGCTTTCTCGCGGACGGCTGTCTGAACAAGTTTCTGCAATGATCGGTGTGGGCAGTTTATTTTTATCAGCGCTCACTGCGGCTTATGTGGGTTATGAATTTCTCAGTAATATGCCTGTAGGCAGTAGTTACACGCAAACCCTGTGGACTTGGGTGAGTGTGGGTGGCTTTGCGCCAAACATTGCTTTTCATCTCGATGGATTATCTCTCACCATGCTGGGTGTTGTTACCGGTGTGGGCGCACTCATTCATTTATTCGCTGCTTGGTATATGCGTGCCGAGCGTCAGCCAGAAGGTGAAGGGCAAGGGTATAGCCGATTCTTTGCTTACATGAATTTATTCATCGCCAATATGTTGGTATTGATATTGGCAGATAATTTAATGCTGCTGTATTTAGGTTGGGAAGGCGTTGGTCTTTGCAGTTATTTGCTAATCGGTTTTTATTATCGTGAACAAGCTAACGGCGCTGCAGCGCAAAAAGCCTTTATTATTACGCGTATTGGCGATGTATTTTTAGCCTTAGGTTTATTTTTACTTTTCCGTGAAGCAGGTTCACTCACTATTGCCGATGTATCTCAGCGTGCGCCGGAATTATTTGTCCTGGGTTCAGCAACTATTACGCTCATTACTTTGTTGTTGCTGGGTGGTGCGGTGGGTAAATCAGCGCAACTGCCGCTACACACTTGGCTGGCCGATGCGATGGCTGGCCCAACACCGGTATCTGCTTTAATTCACGCGGCGACCATGGTAACTGCCGGTGTATATTTAATTGCGCGATTGCATCCGTTATTTTTATTAGCACCTGATACTTTAGAGTTGGTCGGTATTATCGGCGCAATCACTTTGTTGCTTGCAGGTTTTTCTGCGCTCGTGCAAACCGATATCAAACGCATTTTGGCTTATTCCACTATGAGCCAAATTGGCTATATGTTTTTAGCCTTAGGGATTGGCGCCTGGCAACCCGCTATTTTTCATTTAATGACTCATGCTTTCTTTAAAGCGTTATTATTTCTTTCCGCTGGTGCAGTGATCGTTGCCTGTCATCACGAACAAAATATTTTTAATATGGGTGGTTTACGTAAAAAATTGCCGTTGGTCTATGCCTGCTTTTTAGTAGGCGGCGCTGCGCTTGCTGCCTTGCCT
>CAXNEI010000206.1:0-3468 GCA_964201195.1 Gammaproteobacteria bacterium | reverse complement strand
ATAATTATCTGCATCAGGCTGCCATTCGATCTTCATACCCACACAATGGCAATAAAAATCCACGCAGGCTTCTAAATCAGCGACAAACAAAGCGACATGTCGCAAACCCATCATGCCGGCAGGTCTCATAACGCCACAATCTCATAGCTATGGGTAACATCAACGCCAGCAGCCTTCATCATGATGGAGCCTGAACAATATTTTTCCGCAGACAGCTCCACTGCTTTCTTCACCTGCTCAAGTTTTAAATTTTCTCCGCTAACGATGAAATGCAAATGAATTTTACTAAATACCGCAGGCACAGCATCCACACGCTCCGCCTCTATTTTGGCTTCACAATGAGTCACTGCTTGTCGCGCTTTGCGCAAAATATGCACGACATCAAAAGACGCGCAACCACCAACGCCCAACAGCAGCAACTCCATCGGTCGCATACCTTGATTTAAACCACCGTGATCCGGCGGACCATCCATTATTACGGTATGTCCGCTGTCCGAAGTGCCTTGAAATTTAACGCCGTCAAGCCAAGTGACTGTTGCTTTCATGATGCTCTTTTTTCACCCTAATTCAGAAAGGCGGCAAGAGTATCATAAAAATTTCCAGCAACCTACACGAAACCTCTCCTCCACAAGACCTCTTTATGCGACTATGCAAGCCGCCACTTTTCACCCTCTAAGGTGCCTATGAAACCACTGAATAATCCTTACCTAAAAAATATCGAATGGTTTTTATCCCAGTGTCATCTTCACCGATTCCCAGCCAAAAGCACCATTATTCAAAGTGGTGATGAATCGAAGGTTTTGTTCTTTCTTTTTAAAGGCTCAGTCACTGTCTTTATTGAAGATACCGACGGCCACGAAATGATTATTGCCTATCTCAATGAAGGCGATTTTTTTGGTGAAATGGGGCTGTTTGATGTAGGCGCACAACGTAGCGCATGCGTCAAAGCGAAAACCGACTGTGAAATCTACGAAATCAGCTACACCAAATTTCAGGAAATCACAAAAGAACAGCCGGATATTTTATTTGCTATCAGTAGCCAATTGGCAAAACGCTTGCGAGAAACCACACGAAAAATGGGCGACTTAGCTTTTCTCGATGTGACTGGCAGAGTAGCGCGCATTTTATTAGATCTGTGTAAAGAGCCTGACGCAATAACACATCCAGACGGTATGCAGATTAAAGTCACCCGCCAAGATATTGGCCGCATGGTGGGCTGCTCACGGGAAATGGTCGGTCGCGTTTTAAAAACACTGGAAAATCAAGGATTGGTTTCCGTGAAAGGCAAAACCATGGTGGTTTATGGTACGCGGTGAGCCGCTACCCAGTTAGACAAAATCTGCTTAATTACGCCCATGCCTTGCTGCATGTGATGCTCAATCTCTGCCAATGAAATCACACCATGCGTCAAACCTGCCGCAGGATTCACCACCAAACACAAACTGCCATAAGCTAACTCTAATTCGCGCGCTAAACAGGCTTCAGGCATTCCCGTCATCCCCACGATATCGCAACCATCACGCTGCATCCGAGCAACTTCTGCCACTGTCTCCAATCGCGGCCCCTGCGTACAACCATACGTACCGTTGGAATGACAATGGAGCTGCAGTGATTTCGCCGCAGCTAACAAACCCTGTCGCACCGACTCATCATAGGGAAAACTAAAATCGATATGCTTAACCACTTCACCTGGCGCATCGGAGAAACTATTCACACGACCATAGGTGTAATCAATGATTTGATCAGGAACCACGAGTTGGCCGGGCTGACGCATAGACACATGAATCCCACCCACTACATTCACCGCAGCAATTTCACGCACACCCAATTGTTTTAGAGCAAACATATTCGCGCGATAATTTATCCCGTGAGGTGGCACATGATGAGGCCGACCATGACGCGCCAAAAATGCCACTGAGTGTCCTTGCCACTGACCTAACAGGATCGGGCAAGAGGGCGCACCCCAAGGTGTTTCTATTTCATGGGCTGTCGCATTTTCTAGTAGCGCTAATTCATTGAGGCCACTGCCACCGATAATTGCTAGCTCTGCTTGGGGATAATTATTCATCATTTAAGTTACATCCTCATCGGCTGCAGCATAAATACCATTGGCATTACGCCAATAGCCTTTATAGTCCATACCAAAACCAAATAAATAGCGATCGGGTAAATCAACACCGACAAAATCCGGCAACCAATTTGGCGCTGCTTTGCGGTCATGTAATTTATTAATTAATACGGCAGAATAAATCTGTGCAGCGCCCTGCGCTTTTAATACCGCGAGAATTTCAAGCAGCGTTGTGCCTTCATCTAAAATATCATCTACTACTAATACATGACGGCCCGCTACTTCCACATCCGGCTTGGCTTTCCAAATAAGTTTGTTACCCGATAATTGATTGTTGTATCGCGTAGCATGGAGATAATCGAGCTCTAGAGGAAAATCTAACAGAGTGAGCAAATGGCCTGCGAAAATTACTCCGCCTTTCATCACGATTAAAACCAAGGGATTTTTATCCGCAAGGCTTTGGGTAATTGCTTGCGCCATAGAATGAATAATTTGGCCTGCTGCTTCAGCTGAAACCAAACAATCAGCCCGCGCTTTTATTTGCTGCATGCGATCAATCATCATATTCCGCTACCTTAGCTTGCAATGCTAATCGCTCAACAGAAGTTGCATAATGCTGCCAATCAAATTGGGGCTTAGCTAACAAAGTCATTAACAGGGCGCTAATAGCGGGCAAATCCAATGCTTCTTGCTCTAGCGCTTTTAATACGGCTAACGCCCCTTCACGATGGTTACACACCAACACCATTGTGCACCCAGCAGCTAACGCTTGCTTTGCTCGGGCGCCAAAGTCACCCATGCCTGATGCGCCTTCCATGCTTAAATCATCACTAAAAATAACGCCTTTAAAACCGAGTTGTTGACGCAATATTTTTTGCAACCAGAAAGGAGAAAATCCTGCAGGCAAAGAATTTACCTGAGAATAAATAATATGCGCTGGCATAATAGCTTGTAGTTCATTGGCCAACATTTTAAACGGAATTAAATCTATGGTAGAGATTTCATTAAAACTGCGGGTATCTTCTGGAATGGCTAAATGGGAATCGGCTACCACAGCACCATGACCAGGAAAATGCTTTCCTGTCGCCGCCATTCCCGCTTGTTGCATACCGATAATAAATTGCCGAGCTAATTGCGCTGCAATTTCCGGATCGGAATGAAAAGCACGATTGCCAATAATTTCACTGACGCCATGGTTTAAATCTAACACTGGAGCAAAACTAATATCGATGCCGAGCGCTAATATTTCATTAGCCATCAATTGACCCACCATTGAGGCATAGTGATAAGCTTCCTCAATATCTGCATCGTAGACTTTACCTATATTGCCCATCGGCGGCAAAACAGAAAAACCCGGACGAAAACGCTGTACACGACCGCCTTCTTGATCCACTGCAATT
>CAXNEI010000205.1:0-3479 GCA_964201195.1 Gammaproteobacteria bacterium | reverse complement strand
AATGATTGGGTTGAAAAGCGCGATTGGATTGAACAAACCGGTTTTTCTGCTCCCTTGATGGGCGTGTTGTTGGATTTAGGGGTTTCCTCTCCGCAACTCGATCAGGCCGAACGAGGTTTTAGTTTTTTACGCGATGGTCCGCTGGATATGCGGATGAATAATCAAGCAGGAGTTTCCGCTGAACAGTGGATTGCTCAAGTTTCAGAAGCTGATTTTATTCAGGTGTTGCGCGAGTATGGCGAAGAAAGATACGCCAAACATATTGCTAGAGCGGTGGTGAGAGAAAGAGCGATACAGCCTATTACTCGAACTGGGCAGTTGGCGGAAATAGTTAAGCAGGCGCATCCCCGTTGGGAGTTGCACAGACATCCAGCGACAAAAGCATTTCAAGCGATTCGTATCGCGGTGAACAATGAATTGGATGATTTGAGTCAAGGATTGAATCGATCACTGGATATTTTGGTGAAGGGCGGGCGATTGGTTGCTATCAGCTTCCATTCGCTGGAAGACCGAATAGTAAAACAGTTTATTCAGCGGCAAGTGACTGGAGATGAGGGAAGCCTACCAAGAGGTTTTCCTATTCGTGAAGATCAGTTGAAGAAGTATTTAAAGAAGGTCGGGCCGGCAGTACGTCCGAGTTCAGCCGAAGTATCGCGTAACCCGCGAGCGCGGAGTGCAACGATGAGAGTGGCTGAGAAAATCGCTTAGTGCGAATGATGAGAGAGCATGTGTTAGTTCGATGTTGTTAAAGGAAGAAGTAATGCTGTTGTTTTCTACAACGGACAATAGGATAAATGTATGAATGCACTGTTAAGCAATAGATATGAAGTAAATAATAGCTACGAAGCGCCGGTGAATATGCAGGTGTTAGCGGAGCCTGTTGAAATTTATCAGGCAGAGCCAGTCAGTCGGAGTAATCCTTGGGCGCGAGGTTTAGGAACGGTGGCGATTCTGTGGTTGGCACTGATGGTGTCCGGCGTTACCTTGGTGTATTCCAAGCACGTGATGCGTCAAAAAGTCTATGAATTACAGGCTTTGCAAGAAAACTGGGATCACATGCAAGTGGAATGGCATCGTATGTTGCTTGAGCAAGGCACTTGGGGTGGCTTAAGTCGCATTGAGCAAGCGGCAACTGGTCAGTTGGGAATGAAAATGCCAGAGGCTGATTCTGTGATGGTGGTTAAGAAACACTAACCCTTTAAATAAAGAACGGTGTTGCATTAATACGAAGTAAGTAGCAATTGTGTGATCCGTTCACCCTGAGCTTGTCGAAGGGCCGACTCATTGAGAATGGGCTTCGACAAGCTCAGCCCGAACGGGTCTGTTAATAACCCCCCTTAAACAAAGAAGGACGCTGGAATGCGCACATCTGAGAAGACGCATTTCTACAAGCAGCGCTATTGGTTTGTCATCGCTTTAATTTTATTGATTATTTCAGTTTTGCTTATCAGAGATGTGCAGCTGCATTTCTATGATCGAAATTTTTTACAGGATCAAGGTGAAAAGCGTTTTTTGCGAACTGATATTATTCCTGCTTATCGCGGGATGATTACCGATCGTAATGGTTCGCCTTTGGCAATCAGTGCGCCGGTAATTAGTTTGTGGATGAATCCAAAACAATTATTCACCGCTAGAGCGCAGTGGCCCGAGTTGGCGCGTACGCTAGAGCTTTCCCCTGCCGAGCTAGAAAATAAAATCAGTCAAAACTTGCGGAAAGAGTTTGTTTATCTCAAACGACAAATTTCACCTGAAATGGCTGAGCGAGCAATGGCGCTGGATATTTCTGGATTAAATAAAATCCATGAATATCATCGTTACTATCCTGCGGGAGAAGTGGTTGCGCACTTAGTCGGATTTACCAATATAGATGATCGTGGACAAGAAGGCTTGGAGTTAGCCCACGATGCTATTTTGCATGGTGTCGAAGGGCACAGAAAAGTCATCAAAAATCGTAAAGGCCATGAGGTTAAAGATTTAGGTGTTGTTGCGCCGGCACAGCCAGGCAGAAATATTGCGTTAAGTATTGATGTGCGTATGCAATATGCAGCATATCGCGCATTACAGGCAGCCATTGATCAACATAAAGCAAAATCCGGTTCTGTGGTGGCAGTCGATGTGCGTACCGGCGAAGTTTTATTAATGGTGAATCAGCCTTCCTATAATCCCAATAATCGAAAAGCATTAACGGCGGACGCATTGCGTAATCGCGCAGTGACCGATGTGTTGGAGCCAGGTTCTACCATGAAACCTTTTACTATTATGGCCGCGTTTGAAGCGGGAAAATATAAACCCAACACACCCATAGATACCAACCCAGGGCGGATGAAAATAGGCAATAAATGGGTTAAGGATTTTCATAATTACGGATTAATTGATGTAACGGGAATTTTAACGAAATCCAGTAATGTGGGTGCAAGTGTATTAGCGTTAAGTTTGGACTCGCCCAATCAGCTAGTGGATTTATTGCATCGCGTTGGCTTTGGTAAACCTACCGATAGTTTGTTTCCCGGGGAAAGAGCTGGTGCGCTGCAAACGAGAGCGCGCTGGGCGCCTGTTGAAGTAGCGACTTTATCCTATGGTTATGGATTTTCCGTGACTGCGTTGCAATTGGTGCATGCCTATGCGGCATTGGCCAATGATGGACAACAAATGCCGGTTACTTTATTGAAAGCCAATCAACTTGCAAAAGCTTCTCCCATCTTTAAAGAACAATTTGCCCATCAGCTGGTCAGTATGATGGAGACGGTATTAGGCGATGAAGGTACCGCGCAAAAAGCTCGTGTTCCAGGTTATCGGGTAGCAGGAAAAACCGGTACCGTGCATAACTTGTCCGGTGGTAGTTATGATCAAAATCGATATACCTCTTTATTTGCTGGAGTTGCTCCTGCCAGCCATCCACAAATTGCTATGGTGGTTATTATTAATGATCCGCAGGGTGAATATTACGGTGGATTAGTGGCTGCTCCGGTATTTTCTCAGGTGATGACAGAAATACTAAAAATTCGAGGCGTGGCGCCCGATCAGGGATATATTTTAGGTTCATGAAATCTGTTGTTGGGGATTTTTTATGACAATAAAGGGGACAATAACATTAAAAGATTTGTTAATTCCTCACGGATTTATTGATGAATCTATTGTCAGTAAGCTTTCTTCTATTGTCATTAATGATATTCACAATAACAGTCGCTTGATTCAGTCGGGTGATTTATTTTTAGCTTATCCTGGTGCGCAACAAGATGGCCGAAATTTTATTGAGCAAGCTTGGCAGCGCGGTGCTGTCGCTGTTTTAGTTGAAGACGATTCCGCATCTTCCTTATCAGTAGAGCATCTTCCCCTTCAGCGTTGTTTAATTCGCATGCCTAATGTGCGTGCTCGCCTTGGAGCAATCGCCGCCACTTTTTTTAATAATCCTTCTGCGCGCTGCAAAGTGATTGGTATTACCGGAACCAATGGTAAAACCACTTTATGTTTTGTTGTTG
>CAXNEI010000204.1:0-3510 GCA_964201195.1 Gammaproteobacteria bacterium | reverse complement strand
CCTGGGCGTTCGCCTTGTACATCGCCTTCACTAGCCTGTTTAAATAAAGCATAGAGTTTTAACAAACTCATATCGTCGGGCTTTTTAGTAAGTTTTTTTACATCCAGTTGAGCTTGTAGAAAAGCATCTTGTGTCATAGCTAACGCTCCATCAGTGATTCTGCACGACAAAAAATCCATTCGGTTTTTGTCGACAGAGTTGCATTAAATTGATAACCCGATTCTGTAAAATCTTTCAGTGCTTCAGGCTCTGTCACTCTCTGCTTAATTAAATAAGCCGCCATTAATCCGCGCGCTTTTTTAGCGAAAAAACTAATGACTTTAAATTGACCTTTTTTCTCATCCTTAAACACCGGCGTGATAATAGGTCGAGCAATATTTTTCGTTTGAATCGCTTTAAAGTATTCGTTAGAAGCAAGATTGACTAAACAGGCTGATTTTGTTTCCTCTAGCTGTTGATTGACTGCTTCAGTCAGCTGACTACCCCAAAAAGCATAGAGATCTTTACCTTTGGCATTCACCAACCCAGTACCCATCTCTAATCGATAGGGTTGCATTAAATCCAGTGGTCGCAATAGTCCATACAGACCAGATAAAATCAGCAAATGCTGTTGTGCAAAAGCTAAATCCTTGGTAGAGAATTTTTCTGCCGCTAAACCTATATAGACATCGCCTTTAAAAGCCAATAGTGCTTGTCGCGCATTATCTAGCGTAAAAAGTGGATGCCACTGTGTAAAACGAGCCACATTTAATTGCGCCAACGCATCGCTAATATCCATCAAACGAGCCACTTGTATTGGCGTTAGTGTGCGCAACTGTTGAACCAGCTGTTGCGATTGATCTAAAAACTGCGGCTGCGTAAATTGCGTGCACTTCTGCGGAGACTCAACATCCAAAGTTTTTGCTGGAGATAAAATCGCTAACATGAATACAGCCTGATGATCGCACTATTTAGTGTTAAGTTGGGAAAAGACGTCGCTATGATAGTAGAATGTTGCTGAACATGAAAATACTATAGAGAACACTATGGACCAACCCCCTCATCCCCCGCTACAAAAATTAAAAACCGGTAGTTTTGAGCGCCGCTTTTCATTGGCGAAAGCAGGCTTTGTTGCCAGTGCTCGCTTTGCCACCCAGTCAGCGGTGAATTTTTTTTCTACCGATAAAGACGCGCGCCAACTCAAACAAAAAGAAATCCTTTCTCAGCAGGCTCATTATTTAGCGCAAGAATTAGGCAAGCTTAAAGGCAGCATGGTGAAAGCGGGACAAATGATGGCGCTGTGGGGCGAACATTTTTTACCACAAGAAGTGACCCAAGCCTTACATACGCTGGAAGACAACACGGCGGCTTTGGCCTGGGATAAAATTTATCCCGTGCTAGTGGAGGAATTAGGTGAAACCACACTAGCAGAATTTTATATTGATCCCAATCCCATTGGTTGCGCGAGTTTAGGTCAAGTGCATTTAGCCCGTCGGTTAGCCGACAACGCACTCATTTGTTTTAAAGTGCAATATCCTGGCGTAGCTGATGCCATCGATTCTGATTTAAATACCCTCAAACAATTATTAGCCTTCACTCATTTGGTGCCCATCACCCAAGAATTTGAAAATTGGTTGGATGAAGTCCGCGCTATGATGAAACGTGAAGTGGACTATGCCCTAGAAAAACAAACTACCCAACGCTTCCATCAACATCTCATGAATGATCCGCGTTTTATTGTGCCGAAAATATATGAGGCTTACTGCTCGAAGAAAATCTTGGCCACTGCCTATGAACCCGGCTTAAATTTTAATTCAGCAGAATTGAATGCGCTGCCGCAAGCCCGAAAAAATGCTATTGCTTGTGCTTGTATTGATTTATGTTGGAAAGAAGTCTTTGAATGGGGCGAAATGCAAACTGATCCAAACTTTGGTAATTATTTTGTCCGCCTCGGCGAAAACAATACACCTGATCGCATCGTTTTATTAGATTTTGGCGCTATCAAAACTTTCAGCGCAGAATTATTAGCTGCCGGTCGAACCTTGATAGAAGGCGCTTTTTTTCACGATCAACAACGTATTAAAAAAGCCGTAGTCGCATTGAATTTTTTCAAGGAAAGCACACCCGATGAGGTGATCGCGTCCTTTACCCAACTTTGTTATATAGCTATCGAACCTTTTGTGGATCCCAACAGCGGCGCTGTGAATGGCAATTATTTAGATACGCAAGGCCGTTATTTATGGGCACGCAGTCAGCTAGCCAATAGAGTCATGGCGCAAACAGCCAAGTCGGCTAGCTCATTACATTTTAGTTTGCCGCCGAAAGAAGTGATGTTTTTAAGTCGGAAATTTATTGGCGCTTATACTTTAATGTCGGTATTAAAAGCGGAAATGAATGGTTATGAAATTTTGCGGCCTTATTTAGAAAAATAACTTACAACGCTGACCCTCAGCTATAACCAACGTCTCACTTTATCACAATAATTTTTATAGGATTCGCCATATTTCATCAATAAATGCTCCTCTTCTAAGGCAACCTGCACACTCAGCAACAGCCATCCGGCTACTGACAAAGCCAGTATAATACTGTTCGGAAAAGTCAAAAAAACACCGATAAAAATACACTTAAAACCCAAGAAAATAGGATTTCTTGATCGTGCAAATAAACCTTTATCAACAAAATGCTCGCCCTGCGCATCCTTCGGGGCAAAACGCCAAGCGATACCCATTTGCGACTGAGCTAACCAAATCCAAACTAACCAGCCAACTAACCACACCATACCAAATAACTGGATAGGCTCTTTTCTCATCCATTGAAAAGAAGCGACAGAGTTATACGCGGAAGGAGAAATAACGTAAGCAATAGAACCGAGAGAAGCGATAAAAAAAAGCCATCGAAAATAGAAAACCACGACGCCATGAACGCCGGAGCAACTCAACTGTTTGAAAGCATTCACCCCTGTACGTCGCCAGACCACATAGGCACGCCAAACGATTATGAGGAGGAAGAAAATCATCCAATAAATCGGGAGAAAATAACGCAACAATCCTTCCATGATGCCCTCTTTATACTTTAGTTTTTTTGTCGCCTCACTATTCAACTAGACGATACAGCGGGGCGATTCTAACAGTTATGAACTGGAACTCAAGAGCGATCCATCAAGTTATTCGTATCCGTATAATTATAGATAAAAGGATCTAGCTTCCTCGATTAGAAACGTCGCCATTGATTATTGTTTAACCAATTAATCTCTCTCGCAGAAGATGCAGCTGATCTCGCACTGCAGCCGCTTGCTCGAACTCTAAATTTTTTGCATGCTCAAGCATTTTATTTTCCAACTGCGCAATGCGTTTACTCAAAGCTTTTACATCGCCAGGAGCAATATCCACTTCATATAACGCCGCTGATTCTGCAATTTTTTTCGCCGACTTACTTTGTGATGAATGGGCACCGTGCATCACATCGGTGATTGCTTTGGTAATGCTGGTTGGTACTATGCCGTGCAGTTGGTTAAAGGCAATTTGTTTTTCT
>CAXNEI010000203.1:0-3526 GCA_964201195.1 Gammaproteobacteria bacterium | reverse complement strand
GGTCAAGCCACGGGATGACGAAATCTGGTATTTTTCTTATCCTGCAATATTATTAACCGTAGAAATTATCGGGCATCTTAGCTTTTTCTCGCGCGATCGCTGAAGTAATTTTTCCGGTTTTAACTAATTGCGCAAGCGACTGATCCAGCGTTTGCATACCAAGCGCACCGCCCGTTTGCATGGCTGAATACATTTGCGCTACTTTATCTTCGCGGATTAAATTACGAATCGCTGGTGTACCAATAAGAATTTCATGGGCCGCAATACGACCACCGCCATTTTTCTTTAATAGACCTTGGGAAATAACCGCTTGGAGGGATTCGGATAACATAGAGCGCACCATGGCTTTTTCATCACCCGGAAATACATCCACAACCCGATCGATGGTTTTTGCCGCTGAGGTCGTATGCAAAGTGGCGAAAACCAAGTGACCTGTTTCCGCTGCGGTGAGGGCTAAGCGAATAGTTTCTAAATCGCGCATCTCACCCACGAGAATAATATCAGGATCTTCCCGCAAAGCAGAGCGCAAAGCTGCAGCAAACCCGTGAGTATCGCGATGAATTTCTCGCTGATTCACGATAGAACGTTTGCTCTCGTGAATAAATTCGATGGGATCTTCTACGGTCAGAATATGTTGATAGCGAGTTTCATTAATATAATCTAACAAAGCGGCTAAGGTAGTACTTTTACCTGAGCCCGTAGGCCCCGTCACTAAAACCAAACCTCTTGGATAAGAAGCAATTTCCCGAAATACCGGCCCTAAACCCAAAGCTTCCATGGAAAAAACTTTTTCTGGAATGGTTCGAAATACCGCGCCAGCACCTCGATTCTGCGTAAAAGCATTTACCCGAAAACGGGCTAAATCAGGAATCTGAAAAGAGAAATCCGTTTCTAAATGGGTTTCATAATCTTTTCTTTGTTTGTCCGTCATAATATCAAGAATCATGGTATGAACGGTTTTATGATCCATTGAGGGCAAATTGATCTTTCTGATATCGCCATCTACGCGAATCATCGGGGGCAAACCAGCGGATAAATGCAAATCCGATGCGCCATTTTTTGCACCGAAGGTTAAAAGTTCTGTAATATCCATCTACGACCCCTGTTAAACTAAAGACTTCCTCTATCATCCTAGCAGTTGCCACGCACTATGACAGACACCATCACGCGCTTACAACAGACTCAACATCGCATAGAAATAGCTGCTCGGCTAGTACATCGGCCAACAGAGCAAATTACTTTAATAGCCGTCAGCAAAAAACAATCGGCTGACGATATTGCGCGTCTCTATCAAGCCGGTGTTAGAGATTTTGGCGAGAACTATCTGCAAGAAGCGCTATCTAAAATAGCCAATTTATGTCACTTTGACATTCAATGGCATTTTATTGGCCATCTTCAAACCAATAAGACTCGTCTAGTAGCCGAATATTTTGCTTGGTGCCATACACTTGATTCACTAAAAATAGCTCAACGCTTGAATGATCAGCGCCCTATTCACTTACCGCCGTTGCAAGTCTGCATTCAAATTAATATTGATCAAGAGGCAGAAAAGTCAGGCATCGCTGCTGAACAGCTAGAATCTCTTGCGCTGGAACTACAAGATTTACCTAATATTCAACTCCGAGGCCTGATGTGTATTCCGCGCACAAACACCACAACGGAAGAAACCCAAAAGAGCTTTCAGCGCTTGCGCTTATTATTAGAACAACTGAGGCAAAATACTTTTATTAAAAATCCCGAACCGTTAGATACTTTATCGATGGGTATGTCTGCTGATCTGGAGTTAGCAGTTGCGGAAGGAGCCACCTTTGTTAGAATCGGTACCGCCCTATTTGGAGAAAGACAGCTTGGAGAAAGAAAATGATTATTGGTTTTATCGGTGCCGGCAATATGGCACGCAGTTTAGCAGGCGGATTAATTGCACAAGGCACAGCTCCCCATAATATTTTACTGAGTGATCCTAATCTTGCAGCCTTAACGCAACTTCAACAGGAGTTAGGTGTTAAAATTACGCAAAATAATCATGAAGTAGCCGCACAAGCACAAACGATTATTTTGGCTGTAAAACCTCAAGTGATGAAAAATGTTGTGCTAGCGATTCAAGACACACTACAACAACATCAACCACTGATTATTTCTATTGCTGCAGGGATTCAGTGCGTCAGCTTAATGGAGTGGTTAGGTGATAAAATTCCTGTCATCCGCTGTATGCCTAATACGCCCGCTTTAGTACAAACAGCAGCTACTGCATTATATGCAACACCGCATACCACCCAGCAACAGAAGCATACAGCGGAACATATTCTCAGCGCAGTGGGTTTGGCGGTATGGGTCCATGAAGAAGAACAATTAAATGCAGTGACTGCTTTATCCGGCAGCGGGCCAGCCTACTTTTTTTATTTAATGGAAGCTATGATTCAAGCCGGTATTCAAATGGGTTTATCAGAAACCTTAAGCCGACAACTTACCTTACAAACTGCTTTAGGCTCAGCCAAAATGGCCAGCCAAAGTGTTTTGGATCCTGCTACGCTAAGAACACAAGTGACGTCTCCTGGCGGCACCACCGCAGCAGCCATTACCCATTTTGACCAAATGCATCTGTCACAACATATTATTGATGCGTTAGAAACTGCAAAAATTCGATCTAAGGAATTGGCGCAGGATTTTAAATGATTATTACTTGGTAATATTGAATGCTCCCCCTGCTTTAGTAGGGGGAGTGGCCCGCAGGGCCGAGGGGGTCAATTTTAAAAAATACCCCCCTGGCTCGTAAACTCGCCCTCCCCCTACTGCGCTTTTTATAAAAAGCTTGCAGGAGGGACATGATATGAGCACTTTAAAGGACCGCTATGAACACTGACGCAGCACTTAAATTTTTAATCGATGTTATTTTTGACTCCTACGCATTTATCGTTCTTGCTCGATTAATTATGCAATTGGTGCGCGCGGATTTTTATAATCCCATTTCTCAATTTACTATTCGTGCAACTAATCCTCTTTTAGTGCCTTTACGCCGCATTATCCCTGGTATTGGCGGCATTGATTTAGCTTCCATCATTTTATTATTAGCCATCGTGTTGATTAAAGTCCTGCTACTAAGCACTGTCCTCACTGGCAGCTTACCAAATATGATTGTTTTATTATTTGTCACCGCAAGAGAGTGTCTCAGCTTAGTATTAGGATTTTTTACTTATGCTATTTTCTTACAAGTCATTATTAGCTGGATCGCAGGGCAAAGTTATTCTTCCGCAATACAAATGCTCCATCAAATTACTGAACCTTTGATGCGTCCTGTTCGTCGTTTTCTGCCCCCTATGGGTGGCTTAGATTTCGCCCCGATGATCGTCTTAGTTGCACTCAGCTTTGTGCGAATTTTATTGTCAACCCAAAGTTAAAATGTCCCCTTTTTCATACCTTGAACTAAAGCTCAACAAGCTGCCGTTTTACGCCAAGGATGGTGCGGCGATGGCTTCCTAGCAATATAAATTCTCTGCTTTTTCTTCGCCTGGTCTACATATTGGTGAAT
>CAXNEI010000202.1:0-3534 GCA_964201195.1 Gammaproteobacteria bacterium | reverse complement strand
GGGCAATCGTATCGGTATCGCTTTTTCGGGTTTTTGCGCTGTTGCCATCAAAATCGGGTGCAGTAGTATTCGATGGTGCAGAAGCCCAATAGACACGTTCATAATTGGCTGTACGAATTTGCGTGCGTAAATCCGAATTAGCAAAATGGTGGGTATGAGAGAGGGTAGAAATTTCTGTATTGCTGCGATCAAAATTTGTGTCGACTCCCCAGAAATTATCAACAGGGAAAGTGGTGGTAGGGCGGCGAGTTAAATCAGCGCCTGCTGTACCATTATTAAAAGGTACGCCGTAATCAGGATTGTCATCAGTTTTGGTATGCAAATGATTAATGTTAAATTCGTCCGCTGTATGCAAACCTAAGCCTAAATTTATTGCAAGACCTTCTCGGTCTAGAGTAGGTTTACTGTCGGTGACAGGATTAACACGCCAGCTGCTTTCACCGCGTTTCATCACATTCACACGTAATGCAGAAGAATCGGTTAATTGCTTATTAAAATCACCGGTGGCTTCTGTATAGTCGTGGGAACCTAAACTAAATTTTACGCTATGCGCATCTTTGAGTTGCGCTGATTTGCTTTCTTGATTAATCACGCCGCCGGCTTGGCCGCGACCAAATAACATAGCGGCTGCCCCACGTAATACATCAATTTGTTCAAGATCAAAAGCTTCACGATTATATTGTGCCGTGTCGCGAATACCGTCGAGATAAGTATCACCAAAAGTATAAAAACCACGAAGCAGAACATTATCACCGGAACGGCCACCTCCCTCAGCAGCATTAAAAGTTAAACCAGAAACATTGCGCAGCGCTTCGCGAAAAGAGCTGACTTGTTGTTGGTCCATTAATTGACGAGTGATGACTGTAATTGCTTGTGGTATATCCTGTGGATCTTGCGCTATTTTTCCCACCCGAGTCGTCTTTGCACGTAATCCATCGGGTTGTTCTGCATTGGCTTTTACTGTGACAGTAGGCAGCACTTGTTCGGTATTTTCTGGCGATTTTAATTCTTCAGCTTGGGTAGAAAATGATAAGCCAGCCAACATCATAGCGCTGAGCGGTAATAAAGAAGAAGTGAGTTTCTTGGACATGGGGAGCTCCTATGCTCGTTGAATTAAATAAAAAGACGATTAATGAGTAGTTGTAGGATCAATAATAAAACCAATACGCGACAAGCCTGCTTTTGCTGCATCCGACATAATTTGCACTACGTTTTTGTAGGCTAATTCTTTGTCTGCGCGAATCTGGAGCTCAGGTTGTTCCGCTTGTTGAGCAGCTTGCTGCATGAGTGCTTGCCATTCGCTTTGACTCACTTTTTTGTCGTTCCAATAAACTTGTCCCTGCGCATCTAAACTGATCGTAATAGTTTGCGGTTTAATTTCCGTAGTTTGATTACTGGCTTGCGGTAAATTAATTTTTACTGCATGCGTCAATAAAGGTGCTGTTACCATAAAAATAATCAGTAATACCAGCATCACATCGATGAGCGGAATCATATTGATTTCCGCTAAAGGTTGTTGGTGTCCGTTGTTTGAGTTGAAGCTACCAAAGGCCATAATTAAATTTTCATCCCGGTAGACATAAAAGCAAAAAAGTCATGAGCAAATCCATCGAGTTCACTCAAGACCAAACGATTAGCGCGAGTAAAAGCGTTGTAAGCCAGCACGGCAGGGATCGCTACTGCTAAACCAAGAGCGGTCATGATTAATGCTTCACCTACGGGGCCAGCGACTTGATCCAATGAACCTTGACCACTGGCACTGATGGCGAGGAGGGCATGATAAATACCTAATACAGTACCGAATAAACCAAGAAAAGGTGCGGAAGCGGCAACAGAAGCTAATAGCGTGTGACCGTATTCCAATCGCGCAGTATCTTGTTCAATAGCACGACGCAAAGCGCGAGTAAGAAATTCATCCGCAGAGCCTGCTTCAATCATATGTTTGCTGGTTTTATTTTGATGTTGTTGCGCAGCCCGTAAACCATGATGCACCAAGTGAGAGAAAGGATCTTGCACGCCATTTTTTTTCAGATAGCTTTCTACTTCATGTATATTTTCTGCTTGCCAAAAATTCTGTAAAAAAAGTCGAGCGCGTCCTCTGGTTTTCCAATAACGAAAAGTTTTGCTGAAAATTAAATACCAACTGGCGCAAGACATCAGCGTCAGAATAATCAATAAGCTTTGGCTGACCCAATCGGTTTGACCAATAAAGTGAGAGAAGCCAGTAGAATGCATCATAAATTATTTCCTCAAATCAAAAAGAATGGGAACGACTACCCAGGAGGCAATCGCTTGTTCACCTTGTTTTGCTGCCACAAAATGCCAACGGCGTACTGTGCGTTGCGCAGAATTATCCAGTCGCGGAAAACCACTGGAGTGTTTAATTTCCACTTGTGCAGCTTTGCCTTGCTCGGTCACATAAACGCGCAGTAGCACTTCACCTTGTTCATTTAATTGTCGCGATACCATCGGATATTCAGGCGCTGGATTATTTAAATAGGCTGCATCGAAACGAGGTAACACTACGGGTTCTGGTGTAGGAGCGCTATCTTTCGCTGTCTCAGCCGGTGCAGTCGTCGGTTGCGGTGCAGGAATTTCTACTGGGGTTGGCGTCGCACTTTTTTGTGCAACAGAAAGAATAGGTTTAGCCAGTATTTTTTTTTCAATGGGCTGAATTACGTCATGTATAGGAGCCAAGTGGGGTTTAATCACTGGCGCGCTCGCCGGCACAATGAGGCTGGCAACGATAGTGCGGGGAAAATTAGCCGGTTGGATTCTGGGCGCTAAACAAAATAAAGCAAACAGCAAGGCACCATGAAAGCCAGCAACCAAGGCAAGGCTGGGCCAGTGTGCTTGAGAAAAATAGGAGGCTGCTGTTGCCATAGGGGGAGCCGATCTAAATAAGAATGGATCGCATTGTAAGGATGTTTTTGTTCAAATGCAAACGATTCGTATTTGTATGTTTTGGTTATTATTCGACTTTTGCAGTTTCAATCATCTATAATTACATCGTTTTGTACATTAGATAGGGGCAATTTTATGGAGCAAGCTACTTTCACTGAGGTGCGCAATCAGGCAAGGCACTATTTTGATATGGTGGAATCAGGAAATTCTGTGCGGGTTTTTCGTAATGGTAAACCCATAGCAGATATTATTCCGGTATTAGCTGATTTACCTTCCTGGAAGAAAAGTTCAGTGCAACCTTTGATATTGGAAGGTATTTCCGCTAGTCAGCTCATTTTAGATGAGCGCAAGGCAGGTCGCTAATGCGCGTATTTTTTGATTCTTCTGCCTTTATTAAGCGATATATTCGTGAGTCAGGTACAGAAGCGGTAATTACTTGGTGTAATCAAGCAGATGAAATAAGTCTTTCAGGCATTGCATTGCCTGAGATGATTTCTGCCTTTTGTCGTTTGCATCGAGAAAAAAGCATTTCTGCTGAGCAATATCGCGGATTAAAAACAAAATAGACTTCTTTCGAAACTCATAACTCACCAATCTCAAGATTATAAATCCCTGCAATTAAATTAAATC
>CAXNEI010000201.1:0-3549 GCA_964201195.1 Gammaproteobacteria bacterium | reverse complement strand
AGATCAGCTAAGGCATCAAAACCATCAGCAGCTTTTTGGCCGTTGGATTTTACGGTGTCGACACCAAATAATTCTGCGCCAGAATCAATTTTTCCGTTAGCGTTTTTATCTAACACTAACCAGCCATCGGTGGGCTTTAACCAGCCGGTAGCGGTTTTGATGCCGTCACCATTGTGATCGAACAGAATTCTTTCTGCTGCGCTTAAGGTTTCAATACCATTATTATTTAAGTCTAAAGCCAAAGGATCGATGCGCGGAGGAGTAGCGCCTGCACCGCCAGCGCCGCCGCCTGCGTCGGAGGGGCCGGGTTCTTCATCGGAAGGACAATCATATTGACCTTGACGACTAGGTTGCTTAGGAAATTCTCCAGTCGGCCATTGAGGCGGCCAATTTAAGCGAGAGTCTCCATTGGGAAGTCGTTCAGTGGTTCCATCAATAGTTGGATTTAATTTCCATCTATCTTCCGGCAACCAGCGCGCACCATCACCATCAGAGTTATTAAAATCAAATTGTTCACGCACTTTATCGAGCACATCATTCCAACTGCTATTGGGGTTTTGTTTTAAGCTATTACCAATGTTAATAGCAACATCATTATTATGACCATCCATTGCTTCTTCATCTTGTGGTTGGCCACCTAGATTCCCAGTAAATTCATGGCCACCTAATAATAATCGCGCATAAGTCTCACCATAGCGCCGCGTTAATTCAGCAGCTAATAATAAATGTCGGTAAGCATCTGCAGGGCCGTTGGTGCGACCTGGCATATTTGAATTCACTGATTCATCAGTTGCTTTAACGGACACACCGCCAGTTGCTGCATTATACAAAGCTTCATTGCATGTCATGTTAATACTCCTTTAATTGGATTGTAGATTTTTAAATACAGGCCTTAGCACAGTTATATAAGCTCCATCATGAAAGCGTCGTTCTTTGTCAATCACCAAATCAAAAACAGCATTTTGAGGAGTAAACGACTTCTCTTCTGCTTCATCAAAAATTCCATTCCAATCAATATGTACTTCAACATGGACAATCTTGTGGTTTTCAAGAAAAACAAACAAACTTTCCCCTTCGCTCATTGGCAAATATTTTATTTTAGAGCTACACTCGTGATCTTTTATTTCAAGAGACGAACAAATTTCAGATACTAGTGAATAAGCACCAAAAATAAAAAATTTATCCCATTGAAACTTGGTTAGTTCAGAAATATTTACTCTTTTAGCATCTTTATCTACAATTTCTCTCTTTAAAGCCTTGCTTACATCACCACTTAGAAGATAACGATAAATATTTCCAAAATTGCAAGCTGTGATAAATATTATCAATGCCACAAGAGCACAGAAAATAAAAATCCTTCTTTTGAAAAAAGGTTTCTTTGTAGAAGATTTTTTCACTTTTCTCCATCCTAAAAATAAATTATGCTGCTAGTTTATGAAAGAAAAGATCATTTTCGGCATCATGTCTAAATTGAGTTAACACATCTCGCCGAGAGCGCGCTTCACTCTCACCACCATCCGCTCGAGTAAAGCTGCCTTTGGCAGTTTGGACATTGCCATTACCTAAATTAATATTGGTGTTGGTTGTAGTTAAATGAATAGCGAGAATATTATTGTTTGCCAATGAAGTGAGTTCTTCTGTTTGACTGACGCCATCTTGATTGAGATCACGCCAGATGCGTAAGTTAGTAAAGACTGAATCTAATGCGTCTATTGTATTGTCTTGGTTAGTATCATTATCTGCTAACGCATCAAAACCATCACTGGCTTTTTGCCCGTTGGATTTTACTGTGTCAACGCCAAAAAGTTCTTTGCCGGAATCAATTAAATTATTATTGTTGCGATCTAATACTAACCAACCATCAGTGGGCTTTAACCAGCCTGTGCCGTTTTTAATACCGTCACCATCGTGATCGAATAAAACTGTTCCGTTTGCAGAAATGGTTTCAATACCGTTGTTATTTAAATCTAAAGCCAGAGGATCTATGCGTTGAATCCAGTTGCGGGCGGCGTTCCACCAATTATTAAAATCACTGGGTAAAGGCGCATTATTGCCTAACCATCGGCCAAAAGTAGGTGCAAGAGACAGTAAAATAAAATATCCTGCTGGACGAATGGTAGAGGGATTACGGGCTAATATTGCACCCAGAGCACCTGAGGCTGCGGCAATATCGTCGAGAGTAAAACCACCATCACCATCAGTGAATTCGGTTAGAGCTGAAACCACTTGAGCTGCAATACCTAATGTATTAACGAAAGCACCTGCCCCAGTAGAGGGGCCAAAAACTACACCTGCAACCGCTGCAATAGCTCCAACTAATGCAGCTGCATCTCGATTAGAGTTGCTTGACAATGTTGCAGCAGCATCGGCTAGACTGCCGCCATTGCTTAACGTAGTTACTATAGTATCGGCTGCTTCTTGAATTGCTTGTGATGAAATAGTCATGATCTAAATCCTCCATTTTGTCCAGTATAAAAAAACACCACGCATAAAAGAGCGGTTACCATGCCAAGAAAAATCCAATTATAAATAGCTATTAAATTTGGATTTTTTAAATACCCTTTTCTTTCTAAAAAAAACTTTTTTAAAAGTCCCATAGCAATGGGAAAATATCCATAAATAAAAAACATTTGCGTAGTTGAAAGCTTATCCGCTAGAAAAAAAGCACTTGCTAAAGCGACCAAGAAAAAAACAACACCGATGATATACATGAAAATCCCTATTAATGGTTACTTGAGAAAATTAAATCCTGGATCCCGCGATCAAGCCGCTGGATGACATAATCGTGACCATTGGCTGCGAGTGTGCTGTAGTAACCCGCTGCATTGCCTGATTGAACATAAGATTGCAGTTGATTAACGGTCTGTTGTGAAATAGTCATGGCTGTTTTCCTCCAATGTAACGGATATGCAATATTCATATAAAAACTTTAACGTGAAAATTTATCAACTAATTTCTCAATGGAAAAACCAAAAAAGGCCACGAGAAGAATAGTTAAAAAAGCAATTGGGTAATATAAAAACCAGCCATTACCCGCCTCATGGCTAGCAGAAGAAAATATTATTCCATAGGTAATAATCAAAGCTAGATGAGCACCAAAAAATCCTGCATGAACAGTAGTATTCTTTAGCTTCAACGCAAGCTGGATAATAAACCAAACTAAATAAGGAATCACCAATATCAGATAATTCCCAAAAAACCAATGCATAGAAACCATCAAAGTATCCGGTTTATCTTTACCAAAGAAGGATGTAAGAGATACTAAAAAATAGGTAAGCGCGGGAAAAATAAAATGAATTGCTTTCATACAGCCTCTTTTAAATAAAAAGATCGATCATTAATTGCAATCGACGGAAATTGGCGATAAAACGAATTATTTTGTAGATCTAATGCAGAAGCAGAAGACGAGACTTCGACTAATTCTCCAGAACTGCCATCGGTGCGAATAAATGTGGCAGCAGAGGCTTCGACATTACCATTGCCCAAATTAGTATTTTTGGTGGTGGCGGTTAAATTAATTGCGGTAATGTTATTGTTAGCTAATGAAGT
>CAXNEI010000200.1:0-3551 GCA_964201195.1 Gammaproteobacteria bacterium | reverse complement strand
CTGGGCACTTGCGCTCAGCGCCAGCACTTTGAGTCTTTTTTTAATAAAGTCTCAAAGCAAAGTGCAACATCATGACCACAGCGAAAGATAACTTAATCCCCACTGAATCGCTTTACGCTGCCCATCAAAAAATATATCCGCGTGAAATTAAAGGTCGCTTTCAACACTGGCGTCACCTCACGATTATCGCCACCTTAATCGGCTACTATGGTTTACCTTGGCTGAACTGGAATCATCATCAAGCCATTCTCTTTGATCTCCCTGCTCGACAATTTTATATTTTTGGTATTACTTTTTGGCCGCAAGATTTTTATTATCTCACTTGGTTATTAATTATTGCAGCGCTGTCGCTCTTTCTTATTACTGCCATTGCTGGCCGTATTTGGTGTGGTTATAGCTGCCCGCAAACTGTTTGGACCGAAGCCTTTCTCTGGTTAGAACGCATTACTGAAGGCAATTATCGTCAACGGATGAAGCTCGACCAAGGGCCCTGGACACCGGAAAAATTCTTCAAAAAATGCGTTAAACAATTTTTATGGATCAGTTTTGCTTTATGGACTGGATTTACCTTTGTCGGTTATTTCACACCGATTAAAACCTTAGCAGCGCAATTATCCATCGGAGCATTAGGCGGCTGGGAATGGTTCTGGGGAATTTTTTATGGCTTTGCCACTTATGGCAATGCGGGGTTTTTGCGTGAACAAGTCTGCAAATACATGTGCCCCTACGCACGCTTTCAATCGGCCATGTTCGATAAAGACACCTTAATTGTTTCTTATAATGCAGAACGCGGTGAACCGAGAGGCAGTCGCAAACGTGGTGAATCTTCTGATGGATTGGGCGACTGCATAGGTTGTCAAATGTGTGTCCAAGTCTGCCCCACCGGAATTGATATTCGCGAAGGCCTGCAATACGAATGCATTAGTTGCACTGCTTGCATTGATGCCTGCGATTCAGTGATGGATCAAATGGGTTATCAACGCGGATTAATTAAATACACCTCAGAAAATGCATTAGCACACAAAAAATCTCGCGTACTGCGCCCTCGGATTATTTTATATAGCACCTTATGGTTTGGATTATGCGGTGCTTTTTTCCTCACGCTTTTTTTCCGTACGCCTTTAGCGATAGATGTACTGCGTGACCGCAATGCGCTGTATCAAGAAGCTGAAAATGAAACCATTGATAATGTTTACGCCTTAAAAATCATGAATAAAGATCATGCGCCTCATAATTATCGAATTAGCGTGAGCGGTTTAGATGAACTTAGCATAGTCTCGAACACCACCACTGATACCGTTGCCGCCGGTGAGGTATTCAATCTGCCTTTGCGAGTTCGTGTAAAAGAAGCCGCACTTCGCAAACCTAGCAATAAAATTACGATTCAGGTGGAAACACTCGATCATAGCATGCAGACTACAGAAACGACTTTATTTTGGGCGCCAATGGAGCATCTTCATGAAAAGCACTCTCACTGATCTATCCAATAAAAAGCCTTGGTATAAACAATTTTGGCCCTGGGTATTAATTCTTTTACCTGCGTCAGTAGTCGTTGCTAGCTTTGTGACGCTAGCCATTATTCTCAAACACCCAGATGCAGAAGTTGAAAATGCGCCGCAGAAACAGGGATTAATTCCTTTATATAGATCACACGACAACTGACACAAGGGAAGCTCATGGCGATTCTCTGGATGTTAATTCCGCTGAGTTTAATTCTTTTAGGTATCGCTACCTGGGGATTTTTTTGGGCGGTAAACAATGATCAATTCGATGATCTTGATATAGAAGCACGACGTTTTTTAGATGAGGATGAGTAACGCATGCATGCCATCTTTTTCTCTCCCCATATTCATTGCGGAAGTTGCGCTGCGAATATTCAGCGCCACTTAACTACTCTTCCTGGCATTGAACAAGTACAAGTTAATGTGCCACAACGTCGCATTCATGTGACCTGGCAAGAAAACCATATCAATCAAATTCAAATTCTCGATGCATTAACCCAACAAGGTTATGCCGCTTATTTATGGCAACCTTTGCAAAGCCACGATGCAACCACCGAACAACGCACAGCGTTGAAACGAATTTTTGTCTCTGGCTTAGGCATGATGCAGGTGATGAGCTATACGGTAGCTATTTATTTAGGCGCCGTTCAGCAGATGGATTTTTACTGGAAACATTTTTTTGATCTGTTTAGTTTATTGGTGACCACACCGGTTTTATTTTATGCCGGAAAACCTTTTTTTAGTAGTGCTTGGCAAGCAACAAAAACCCATCAAATGAATATGGATGTACCGGTAGCATTGGCTATTGCACTGGCTTTTTTATTCAGTGTTTATAATACCCTTGCTCAACAAGGCTCTGTCTATTTCGACTCAGTGATTATGTTTATTTTTTTCTTGTCTATTGGTCGCTTTGCTGAGATGCGAGCACGCTATAAAACTGAAGCAGTGACTCAAGCAATGGCTTTGTTATTACCAGAAACAGCTTTTCGTTTGCAGGGTGAACATATTGAAGAAATTCCACTACAGACTATTCAACTCAATGATCATCTCCTGATAAAACCTGGCGCATCGATTCCTGCCGATGGCATTATTATTTCTGGTCACAGCCAAGTGAATGAAGCTTTATTAACAGGAGAATCTTTACCGCAAAACAAGCAGCCTGGAGATTTACTGATTGCTGGTAGCATTAACGGCAGCGACATGCTGCAGATGCAAGTGAATAAAATAGGCGATCAATTATTTATTTCCAGTTTATTGCGCTTATTAGAACAAGCCCAAAGTCAAAAACCAAAAATGGCACAATTAGCAGATCGGGTAGCCGGTCATTTTATTTTGGCAGTATTAATTATTTCTTGCGTAGTTGCGGCAGCTTGGTTATATGTGGATCCCAGTCGCGCACTGAATGCCGTATTAGCGGTATTAATTGTCACCTGCCCTTGCGCATTGTCTCTTGCAACACCGACTGCACTTGTCACTGCCAGTGGGTGTTTAGCGCGGCTCGGTGTATTAATTACCAGCCCTGATGCTTTGCTGAAATTAAATCGTGTTAATCATTTATTACTGGACAAAACCGGTACATTAACGCAGGGCCATTTTTCTATTATAAAAACTTACCCGCTTAGTAATATTACAGCGCAACACTGTTTGACCTTAGCTGCCGCATTAGAAATTCATTCGGAACATCCCTTAGCCAAAGCCTTTGCAAACTATCTAACACCTTCTGTGAACGCGACGCAATGTCGTTCAATTGCGAGCGTAGGATTAACGGGTGTAATAGACAATAAAGACTATTGGATTGGCCAACCACAAGCGATTGCTCAGCAACTGAATTGTGCCTTACCAAGCTTTCCTGTTGCGCAGTCTGCTACACCCACTTGGTTAGTCTTAGCCGACTCACAGCAGTTGTTAGCTTGGATTGAACTCGAGGATCCACTACGCACTGATGCAAAAAAAATGGTTGCGCAGTTTCAGCAAAAAAATATTTGCTGTGAAATCGTTAGCGGTGATCTTAACGCTACGGTAAACGCCGTTGCAGACTCACTAAAAATC
>CAXNEI010000199.1:0-3562 GCA_964201195.1 Gammaproteobacteria bacterium | reverse complement strand
CTTCCATCACATGCTCACGACCAATGGCTTCAATAAATGAATCCAACTTGTCGCAGGTTCCTGTTAATTGCACCACATAACTCGATGCAGTCACATCGACGATTTGACCGCGGAAAATATCCACGGTACGTTTCACCTCTGGCCGTTGTACACCGGTAGCACGCACCTTCACCAACATGAGCTCACGCTCAATGTGCGCACCGTCGGTGAGATCCACCAACTTCACCACTTCCACTAATTTATTCAGTTGCTTGGTGATCTGCTCAATGACTTCGTTAGTTCCTGAAGTCGTAATAGTTAACCGCGATAAAGTCGGATCGTCGGTTGGCGCTACCGTTAAAGTTTCAATGTTATAACTGCGTTGCGAAAATAAACCTACCACACGAGAAAGTGCGCCTGCTTCATTTTCTAACAGCATGGAAATAATACGTCGCATGTTTAGGTTCTCTCCGTTTTGCTGAGCCACATATCTCGCATAGAACCGGTGGCAATTTGCATAGGATATACATGCTCTTCAGGGTCTACATAAATATCCATAAAAACTAATTTATCTTTTAAGCTAAAACATTTTTGCATGGCTTCATCAAGATCTTCCATCCGCGTCACTTTCATTCCTACGTGACCATAGGCTTCGGCTAATTTCACAAAATCGGGTAATGAATCTTCATATTTCGAGGAAGAGTGTCGACCGTTATATTGCATATCTTGCCACTGTTTCACCATGCCCAAAGCTTGATTATTAATGTTGATAATTTTCACGGGCAAGTTGTATTGCAAACAAGTAGACAATTCCTGAATATTCATTTGAATACTGCCTTCACCGGTCACGCAAGCAACGGTTGCATCAGGACAAGCGATCAACGCACCCATCGCTGCCGGCAAACCAAAACCCATCGTGCCTAAGCCACCGGAATTTAACCATTGGCGCGGACGCTTAAACGGATAATACAAAGCGGCAAACATTTGATGCTGACCTACATCAGAAGTGACAATCGCATCGCCTTGCGTGGCTTGATATAAACTGCGCACCACTTGTTGCGGCATAATTTGGCCAGTAGGTGCCTGAGTGTAAGCCAAACAATCTCGTGAACGCCATTCTTCAATTTGGCTCCACCACTGTTTTAATGCGGCCGCATTAAATGCGGTGTTATTGGTTTTTATTGCGCTGAGCATATCGGTTAATACGGATTTTAACGAACCCAGAATAGACACATGAGCCGCTAGTATTTTAGAAATAACCGTGGGATCAATATCGACATGAATAATGTGTGCATTGGGGCAAAACTTTGCTGGGTTATTAGTTACCCTATCATCCAACCGAGCGCCCAGCGCAATAATGCAATCACTGTGATGCATAGCCATGTTGGCTTCGTAGGTGCCGTGCATACCCAACATGCCAATACATTGCTTATCATCTCCAGGAAATGCGCCCAAACCCATGAGGGTGTTAGTTACGGGGAAACCTGTGAGCTTAGCTAACGCAATTAATTGTTCGCTAGCATTGCCCTGAATAACACCACCGCCAGCATAAATCATTGGCCGTTTGGCTTGCGCCATCAAAGCCAAAGCTTTTTGGATTTGCTCTGCAGAACCTTGTTCCGCCGGATGATAAGAACGCAGATGAATTTCTTTTGGAAAAACATACTCCACTTTGTGGTGCGGATCCGTCATGTCCTTCGGAATATCCACCAACACAGGCCCGGGCCGACCCGTAGTAGCTAGATAAAAAGCTTTCGCGATCAATTCAGGAATTTCGCTGGCATGGCGAACGGAAAAACTGTGTTTCACGATGGGTCGAGAAACACCAATAATATCAGTCTCTTGGAACGCATCATTGCCGATTAAATGACTGGGCACGTTGCCAGTGATCACCACCAAAGGAATAGAATCCATATAGGCAGTAGCAATGCCGGTCACGGTATTCGTCGCACCAGGACCAGAAGTCGCTAAGGCAACGCCGGGCCGGCCGGTGGCTCGCGCATAACCATCCGCCGCGTGAACGGCAGCCTGCTCGTGGCGAACCAATACGTGACGCACACGATCTTGCTGGAACAGCGCATCATAAATATGCAGCACAGAGCCGCCCGGATAGCCAAAAATGACCTCCACGCCTGCATCAGCAAGAGCGCGCATGACCATTTCTCCACCAGACAGTAATTCCACAAGATCACCTTTTTAATCTACAGAAGGGGGGCTAATAAATTTGAACGGGGAATTCTGCCAGGAATCGGCAGATTGTCAACCAAACCCTAATAAACTTGATCGTGACTGCCCACATCAACAAAGATAATCTCATTCTTTTTAATGATGACTTCCAACAAAATACGATAACTCATATTGATTGAGACAGACGACACGCCTTTCAGACGCCCCTCCAAAGCATGCAAGCGCAAAGACGGGTGTTGTGGATTCAGCTCAAGTAGCTCTAAGGTTTTTTGATATTGATTGCGTAAGGTAGGATGTTTTTTTAGAAATTGGCGAACACGCTTTAGATAGCGCTCAGGGAAAATCAACTTATAGACCACGACTCACTCGCTTCATATGCTGAGCAGCGGATTCACTCACGTAGCGCCCTTCTTTCACATCGCGCTTGGCTTCAAGCACCGCAGCCTCAAGCTCATACTCACGAAATTTCTCATACTGCGCCAAATCCATCACCACATATTTCCCTTCACCGCGCACGCTGATAATCGCCTCTGTTGCTTGTTGCAATGCGGCTGTCACCACTGAAATTCCTTGGGTTTTTAATTGATTGGCACTAATCATACTCATGACTGCTGACTCATACGATGAAGAAAACGCTTAAGAGTACTCTTTATAGCACGCTTCACAGGATGATTCTACTTTTCCGCTTGCCATTTCGAGCAACCAAAAAATAAGGGCGAAAATTTCGCCCTTATTTATGATGAACCTAACCTCTCATCTTAAGAATGTGATTCAGCTTCAAGCTGCTTAACCACAGCCCAAGCCTGTTGATATCTATCATATTCAGCCTTGAATCCGCCAAATAAACCCTCAATCCTAGCTTTATTTTTAGCAAATTCGTTATAGCCCTGACCAAAGTGTGACTGCGCATATTGCGATTCATTACCAATAAACTCATGGGCTCTAGACCATTGAACACCCGGGCTTCCCTCACCGTAAACCCAAACTCTTCCAAAAGAATTACCATGCTCAACATTACACAATACTTCTAAACGACACTGCGTCACCTGCAATTTTTCAAGAACAGCACCTCTATCTGAGCACACATCCTGTTTATATCTCGCCTCTCCCAGAGTATCGACAAAGACCTTATTGTCCACTGCATTAACTAATTCCTGCGCTGCAACCTGTAGCTCTTGCTTCGCATCAACAAGCCGATAATCAACTCGCTGAGCCAAGCATCGACTCATTTCATCTGAATCAACAGTCAGCCTTATCCAATATGAAGTGAGTCTAAAGGAAGGGGTGTGATTCCAATATGAAGTGAGTCTAAACAAAGCCTACATTGCTTGATTTTCGTTCTGTCTTCATGATCAAAGGATGAAAACGATCATGAAACTCGACAACCTTAAAACCA
>CAXNEI010000198.1:0-3572 GCA_964201195.1 Gammaproteobacteria bacterium | reverse complement strand
TTAATATTAAGAATAAAATTGCGGCGGATTTGGAGTTCTTTTACCGCGCCTATAGAGGAAAGGCCTCTTTTAAGTATTATAATTTCGTTTTTTCGAGTGTTCAAATTGGTGGGGTATCAGAATTAAATCGATTGCAGGCAGTGCTTGCATCGCAGGATGCAGTTTTAGCTGGTGGAGCTTCTCGGATAGTTTGTCTGTATTATGCTTTCAAGAGTATTGATACCGTTTTACGTTTTTATTTGAAAAAAATACTTCCTCGCTCGGTTGTAAAAAGAATAATTCAATTAAAATAATGGCGCCCTTATTGAAGTTAAACTATATGTTGTCTCGTAACAGCGCCAATATTTTTGTTGCTACGCTGGCTGCTTTTTTATTTAGTCTGTTTTTTTCCCCATATTATTATGGGGGGGATCAGCGTGGCTATACAGCAGCTTATGAAGCGGTCTTTGGGCATAATTTTATAGATGGTTTTATAGCTTACAATGCGCATGTCTCAAGTGCTGAGCCGGTACATTATCTTGTAGTGTGGGTGGCAAGTAATTTAGGTCTTAAGAAAAATATTGTGATGGCTGTTGCAAATGCAATTTTGGCTAATCTTTTATTCCGCTTGCTTATAAAATGGCGTGTTTCAGTCTATATTGCTTGGGCTATTGTTTTTACTAATTTTTATGTCCTTGTTCTGTATTTTGCGGCAGAGCGCCTGAAGTTTGGTTTTATTTTTCTGCTATTAGCATTATTGGCGTCAAAAAAACCTAAAAGAGCTTCAGTTTTTTCTGCTCTGTCAATTTTGGCTCATGCACAAATGATAATATTTTATGCTAGTCATGTGTTCTCAGTCGTATCGAGTCGTTTTTTAACCACTTTGAAAACATTAAAAATAAGCCGAAAGAATAAATTTGAGGCAGTTTTTACTATTTCCATTGTTATTTGCGCTGCAGTTTTTCTGCGCGAGCATATTTTCCGAAAGTTTGGTACTTACTCTGAGAATGCTGGGAGTAATAGCATTTTTGAGATATGGAAGACTGTTGTTTTTTTGATCTTATCATTGATGTACTCCTCCTCACATTTAAAAACCATATTCATTTTTATAGTCATAATCTCTGCTGTAGTGGTTGTTGGCCCTGAGCGTGTTAATATGGTCGGCTATTGTTTTTTTCTGTTTTATGCCTTACAGCGTAGTCGAGGTGTTAATGCGGCGATTATTTTGACGTCAATGTATTTTGGAGTAAAGTCGATTGCTTTTGTTTTAGATGTTATTGACACTGGGCAGGGCTTTTGATGATCTTTTCTGGAGGTGAAATAATTATTTGAAAAAAATTAATAGACTTTTCATTCACGCTCCTAATATTCATCAAGGCGGCGGTCGTTCCCTGTTAGAAGCTTTGTTGATGGCGCTGCCAAAATTTTTGAATGCGGTAGTGGTTGTAGATACACGTATGCCAATTCCTGAAGGTATGCATTCTCTGGTAGAAATAAAGAGGGTCATTCCATCTGTTTTAGAGCGGCTTAAAGCTGAGTGGTGGATTTCACAAAAAGTGAAATCAGATGACGTGTTGCTTTCTTTTGGAAATCTTCCTCCTTTATTTAAATTAAAGGGGCATGTTTTTGTTTTTCTTCAGAATCGGTATCTTGTTAGCAAAATAGGTCTGGGTTCATTTCCATTTTTAGTTAGCCTACGTCTTTTTATAGAGCGACTGTGGTTTATAAGTCGAAAGATTAATGCGGATGAATTTATTGTTCAAACGCCATCAATGGAATCAATGTTGATGCAGTTGGGTTCTATTGCGCCTATACATGTATTGCCATTTGTGGAGCAAATGGTATCAAAGGCAAAGAGTAATGCTCAGCAGGTGGCGAATTGTGATTTTCTTTATGTGGCTTCTGGGGAGCCCCATAAAAATCATCGATGTTTGATAGAGGCATGGTGTTTATTGGCGAAAAATAATCTATACCCTTCTTTGGGTTTAACCTTAGATTTACTTCATTCACAAGAATTATGTGATTGGATTGATAAGAAAAAAAATGAGTTTAACTTAAATATTAATAATTTTGGTCTGTTATCGAGAGAGGGAGTTAAAAGTTTATACAGTCAATCGCGTGCTCTAATTTACCCATCAACATTTGAATCTTTTGGGCTTCCTTTGATAGAGGCAGAGCAAGTAGGTTTGCCTATTTTAGCATCGGAGTTAGATTATGTTCGAGATATTATCTCTCCCGCGCAAGCATTTGACCCTGCCTCTCCTATCTCCATTGCCAGAGCGGTGAAGCGCTTCTTAGGTCAAGATGAAGTTCCAATATCTGTTATGGATGCTGCTGGTTTTTTGCGATGCATTATAGGCATTAATGGCAAACATAATCTGTGAGTTAAATTCATTATGCTAGGTAAAAATAAAGCAACGGGTTCTTTTTTTCGATTATAATGTCAAAACTTATTAGGATGGAGGCCGATTAGTAAAGAGTATGAAAATTTTAATTCTTGGTGCTACAGGCATGCTAGGCAGTGCGGTTTTTAAGGTGTTTTCTAAAGATGCTCAATATGATGTCTGGGGTACTATGCGTGCTAATAGCGAGCGAGTTTTTTTTACTGAAGCGCAAAATGAAAAATTAATTGATCGGATCGATGTCTTAAATCAGGATGATTTTGTAGCCCTTTTAAATCATATTCGGCCCGAAGTGGTAATTAATGGTGTTGGCTTAATAAAGCAATTGGCGGGGATTGATAATCCTTTAGTAGCTTTACCAATTAATTCACTTTTCCCCCATAAATTGGCTGAGTTATGTAATTTATTGGGTGCTCGACTCATACAGTTAAGTTCTGATTGTGTTTATTCAGGTCGTCAGGGAAATTATAAAGAATCATCTCCCTCAGATACTGAGGATCTATACGGGAAATCCAAATATTTGGGGGAGTTGCATAATGCTCCACATGTGATCACGTTGCGTACCTCTGGTATTGGGCATGAGTTAAATTCAAACAATGGATTGTTAGCTTGGTTTTTATCCCAGCAAGGTTCAGTAAAAGGATATACGAAAGCTATTTATTCAGGTTTACCTTCAGTTGAGTTGGCTCGTGTTATTAAGGATTTTGTATTACCTCATCCAGAATTGAATGGGCTGTATCATGTATCTGCTCAGCCTATTTCCAAATTTGATCTTATCAGTTTGGTAGCAAAGGTGTATGGTAAAAAAATAGAAATTATGCCATGTGATCAGGTAATTATAGATCGCTCATTAAATTCTGAGCGCTTTATGAAAGCAACGAATTATGTGGCTGCAGATTGGTTAGAGTTGGTGACATTGATGTATAACAGTCGGTAGTGGCATAGGGATAGACAATTATGTTTGATGATAGAGTATTGATAATTACAGGAGGCACAGGCTCTTTTGGTGGTGCTGTGCTTAAGCGTTTTCTCGCAACTGATGTTAAGGAGATTCGAATATTTAGTCGCGATGAAAAAAAACAGGAAGACATGCGCATTGCCTTAGCTAATGACAAGGTAAAGTTTTACATTGGCGATGTGAGGGATTCCGATAGTCTGGCGCAAGCTATGGTCGGAGTTGATTATATTTTT